>CAZKYJ010000347.1:0-5922 GCA_964556355.1 uncultured Verrucomicrobiales bacterium
ACCCTCGACCACCGGGTCCTCACCAAAACTTACGCGCGCATCTTCCTGACCGCGCTGCCGGTCACGGTCGAGATCGTCGAGTAGCCATCGCAGGGCGGGATTGACCGGGGGCCACTTGGGGCGGAAGTTGAGCGATGCCCCCGATTCCTAGCCGCCGCGCCTTCCTCCGAACCACCGCGCTCGCCGGGGCGGGTGGCTTCGTCTTCCTCCGCCATCTGCCCAAGGTCACCGCCGACGAGGTGGCCGGCGTGCGGGAGACCGTCCGCCTCCGTGCCGAGATCGAGCCGGTCGTCCGCCTTATCGAGGAAACCGCACGGGAGCGCCTGCTCGAGGAAGTCGGTGCGCGGATCAAATCCGGCGCCCTGAGCTACCAGGAGGTTCTCGCGGGGCTCCAGCTCGCGGGGGTCAAAAACATCCAGCCGCGACCGGTCGGCTTCAAGTTCCACGCCGTACTCGTGGTCAACTCCGCGCACCTCGCCAGCATTGCCTCACCCGATTCCGAGCGCTGGCTCCCGATCTTCTGGGCCCTCGATTACTTCAAGCACTCGCAGTACCAGGATGTCCAGCAGAACGACTGGACGATGGAGCCGGTCGACGAGGCACGCGTGCCGTCGGGTGACCGGGCGAAAGCCGCCTTCATCGAGGCGATGGAGAACTGGGACGTGGCCGCCGCCGATGCCGCCGTGGCGGGGCTCGCTCGCTCGGCGGGCGCCGACGAGGCCTTCGAGGTCTTCGCGCGCTTCGGCGCCCGAGATTTTCGGGACATCGGGCACAAGGCAATCTTTGTGGCCAACGGGTTCCGCACCTTGGAGAACATCGGATGGCAGCACGCGGAGCCCGTCCTGCGCTCGCTCGCCTACGCCCTCCTGGCGCATGAGGGGGAGAACCCGGCCACCCGGGATGCCGATGTCGATCGCCCGTGGAGGGACAACCTCGAACGTGCCGCGGAGATCCCCGGCAGCTGGCAGGCCGGGCGCGACGACCCGGCGGCGGTCGCCGGCGAGCTCTTGCCCGTCCTCCGCGAGGGCGATTCGGCCGCTGCCTCGCAGGCCGTGGTCGCACTCCTCCGGGCGGGGGTCGGGCCGCAGGCGCTCTGGGATGCTCTGCTAGGGTTCTCCGGCGAGCTTCTCATGCGCCGGCCGGATATCCTCACGCTCCATGCGGTGACCTCGGCCAACGCCCTCTACTACGCCTACCGCACCGTGGGCGACGACCACCTGCGGCGGATGCTCCTCCTGCAGGAGGCGGCTTTCCTGCCGTTTTTCCGCCGCGACCAGGCTTCCATCGCCCAAAGCCCGCTCCGCATCGACGCGCTCGCCCCCGCCGAAGGAGAAAGCTCGGTCGAGGCGATCTTCGATGCCGTCGGGCGCGACAATCCCGAGGCGGCGGGGCGCGTGCTCGGCTACGTATCCGGCGACGCCGCCCGCGCCGGACAGGTCATCGATGAGGCGCGGCGCACGCTCTTTTTGAAAGGTCGCAACACGCACGACTACAAGTTCACCGCCGCCGTTCTCGAGGACTACCACCACCTCTCTCCCGCCATCCGAGACCGCTATCTCGCCGCGAGCGTCTTCAATCTCAAAGGTGCCGCCGACCCCGAGAACGAACTCGTCGCCCGGGTGCGCGCCGCACTCGGCTAGAGGTGGCTTTCCGGATCCGGCCCGGGATGCTAAAAGTGGTGGCGCGGCGGGAAGGCGTCGGCGAGTGCCCGGCGCCCATGGCCTAGAACGGCCAGAAAACCGGGATCAAGATCGTGGCGACCGCCCAGAGGATGAGGTTCAGCCCGATGCCCACCCGGGGGAAGTCGGAGAATTTGTAGCCGCCAGCCGCGAACACATAGGTGTTCGTCTGGTAGCCGATGGGCGTGGCGAAGCTGGCGCTGCACCCGAAAATCACCGCGACGATGAACGGTCGCGGATCCGCATCAAGCTGGGTGGCGATCCCGATCACCACCGGGGTGAGGAGGGCGGCGACAGCGTTGTTGCTCACGATCTCGGTCAGGAACGACGCGATGAAATAGACCGTCGCGAGTGCTGCGTAGGTGCGGTAGTCACCGAGGAGGGCGACGGCGCCCTCCGACTTGAACAGGCTGGTGACCCCTTTGGCCAGGAGGGCGGCGGCACCGGTGTCCTCCATGGCGCGCCCGAAGATGAGCATGCCAATGATCAGGAGGACGATGTTCCATTGCACCGAGCGGTAGGCGTCGGTCGGCTCGACGCAACGCCCGAGGATCATGGCGATGGCCGCGAGCAAGGCGAGCCCGACGATGGGCATGACCTGCAGCGCGGCGAGGACGACGAAGGTGGTGATGATGCCGGCGGCCAGCCAGGCGCGCCAGGTCGGCTTCGCACTTTTCGGCGGTGCGGTCAGCGCCACGAAGTCGATGTCGTGCTGGAGCCGGTTCACGGCTTGCACCGGGCCTTCCACAAGAAGGGTGTCGCCGAAGCGGAGCCTGATGTGCCCGAAATCGTGGCTGAGTTCTTCGCCCCGGCGGTGGACGGCGAGGATGAGAACCCCGTAGCGCTGCCGGAAGCGGAGCTCCTTCAGGGTCTTGCCGGCCAGGGAGGACTCGGGTCCGATGATCCCCTCCATGAGCTTGAGCTGGCGGGTCTCCAGCTGCTTGAGTTTGAGATGTTTTTGCGAGGGGAAGCGGAGGCCGCCCGTCTTCTTGAACTCCCGGAAAGTCACCCCGTGCATGGTGAGCAGGATGCGGTCGCCCTCCCGGAGCTCGAGGCGGTTGAGCGGGGTCGCGAGGACCTGACCGCGCCGCCGGACCTCGAGGATCTGGGCATCGGGGAACTCGGAGACGAGCGTTTCCACCGGCGTTCTCCCGATGAGCGGCGAGCCTTTCTCCACCTGCACCTGCGTGAGGAAATCCCGCCGGTCGGGCTGGTCGAGCTCCTGGTCGAGCGTCTCCCGGTCGGGCAGGAGCTTCCTCCCGAAAGTCAGCATGTAGACAAACCCGATCGCTGCGTAGATGACGCCGAGCCGCGTCGTTTCGAACATCGTGAAACGCGGTTGGCCGTAGGATTCGTGGGCGAGCCCATCGACCACGAGGTTGGTCGAGGTCCCTGTCAGCGTGCACGTCCCGCCCAGGATCGCCGCGAAGGAGAGGGGGATGAGCAGCCGCGAGGCCTTGATGCCCGAAGACCTGGCCAGCGCCATCGCGATGGGCAAAAACACGACGACGACCGGCGTGTTGTTGATGAACGCGGAAGCCGCCGCGGCCACGACCATCAGCGCGAGGAGCACCCGCACCTCCCCGGCGTCCGCCATCTTTCCGAAGATCCGCCCGAGCGCTCCGATGCAGCCCGTGCGCTCGAGTCCCGCGCTGATGACGAACATGCAGGCTACCGTGACGGGCGCCGCATTCGAGAATGCCAGCATGGCGGGCTCGACTCTCACCAGCCCGAAGGCGAGGGCGATCCCTGCCACCGCGAGCGCCACCACGTCCGGGGAGCCCCACTCCTTAAAAAAGGCCACCATCGCCCCGATGAGGAGGACGAGGATGAGGGCGATTTCGGGTGTCATGGCGATGGAGGGGCGCGCGGAGGTGGATCGGCGGCACCTGCCTTACGGCGGGGAGGGGAACTCGGCAAGAACGGGCCGTGGGGCAAGGCCACGCCCATTGATCTCCGCGATCGCCCAGCGGGCGTGCTCGGCGACCAGGGGGTCGCCGCCGCCCGCGGCCTCGCGGAGCGCAGGTAGGTCGGCTTCCGTCCCCACGTTGCCCAGCGCAACACAGACATTTCGCCGGAACCGCGACCGGCCCGTCCGCTTCACCGGGCTCCCGCGGAACACCACGCGGAATGCTTCGTCGCCCATGGCGAGGTAGTCACGGAGCCGGAACGTGGCGACGTGCTCGCGCGCTTGGAACGTCGCCTCGCGTGCCGTCCGGGCGAACCGGTTCCACGGGCACGCCGCGAGGCAGTCGTCGCACCCGTAGATCCGGTCGCCCACCGCGCGCCGGAACTCCTCGGGGATGGCGCCACGGTGCTCGATGGTGAGATACGAAATACAGCGCCGGGCGTCGAGCCGCCGCGGGGCGGTGATCGCTTCGGTCGGGCAGGCCACCATGCACCGGTCGCACGACCCGCACCGGTCCGGATACGGGGCGTCCGGCTCGAGGTCGAGGGTGGTGAGGATCTCCGAGAGAAAAAACCACGTCCCCAACTTCGGGTGGATCTGCACCGTGCTCTTCCCGTTCCAGCCGATCCCCGCCTCGCTGGCCAGGTCCCGTTCCAAAAGCGGTCCGGTATCCACGTAGTAGCGCTGCGTCCCGCCAGCCTCCCCCAGGAGCGCGTCCAGATCACGCAGGCGTTCCTCAATGAGGTCGTGGTAGTCGTCGCCCACCGCGTAGCGGGCAAAGCGGCCGGGTAGCGCCCGCGTTTCCGGCGGGAGGTAGTTGGTGGCGAGGACGATGACCGACCGGGCCCCGGCCAACACCTGCCGTGGATCACAGCGGCGCTCGGGGTTGGCGGCCATCCACTCCATGTCACCGAACTTCCCCTCGGCGACCCACTCCCGGTAGATCCCCGCGTGGGCGGCCGGGACGGCGGCGGCCACGCGGCAGTCGGCGAATCCGAGCTGGCGCGCGGCGTAGTCGATCGCGGCTTTGGTCGTGTCGGACACGGATCAGCGGAGCGATGCGAAGTGGTGCTGCGCCGACTCCTTGATGCCGAAGGCGATCTCGCCGGATGAGAGCGAGGCGATGTCCAACTTCATGTGGGCGGTCTCGGCATAGGCGGAACGCCGGGCCGCGAGGAGATCGGCGATCGTCTGGCGCGGGTTGGCGGTCTGCATGAGCGGGCGGTCCCGGCTTTTGCGCACGCGTTGGAAGATCGTCTCCTCATCGGCGCTGAGCCAGACCACGAAGCCGAGTTCGCGCAGGAGCGCCCGGTTCTCGTCGACGGTGATGACCCCCCCGCCGGTCGAGACCACCATCCCGGACTGCCCGGTGCCGACCAGGGCGCGCAGCGTCGCCGATTCCAATCCCCGGAAGCCGGCCTCGCCCCGCTGGGCAAAGATCTCGGGGATCGTCTGCCCCGCGGCGCGCTCGATCTCCGCGTCCATATCGATAAAAAGGAACCCGATGGACTCGGCGATCAGCCGGCCGATCGTCGTTTTTCCGACGCCCATAAACCCGATCAGCACGATGTTGCGAGGGCGTTCGGACGGGCTAGTCGGGCGGGGCGAATCCGTTTGAACTGGTGGATTCATCGCGCAGTGTAGCCCGCATTTTCAAAAAACTCATGGAAACTCGTATTTTCCCGACCGATCCGCCCGAATCGACCCGGGGCAGCATCGTCGAGGCGGCCCGGCTGCTGGCGGCGGGCGACGTCGTGGCGCTCCCCACCGAGACGGTCTACGGGCTGGCGGCGGATGCGACGAACGCGGGAGCCGTGGCCAAGGTTTTCGCCGCCAAGGAACGTCCGAGTTTTGACCCGCTCATCGTGCATCTCCCCTCGAGAGGCGCCCTCCTCGAGGTGGCCGCCGAGGTGCCCGAGACGATCAGCCGTCTCGCCGAGCACTTCTGGCCAGGGCCGCTGACTTTCATCTTGCCCAAGACGGCCACCATCCCCGACATCGTCACGTCGGGGATGCCGACGGTCGCCGTCCGCATGAGCGCCCACCCGGTTTTCAAAAAGGTTGCCCGGGCGCTCGGCAAACCGATCGCCGCCCCGAGCGCCAACCGGTTCGGACGGATCAGCCCGACGTCCGCCTCCGCCGTCGTCGAGGAACTCGGCGGCCGGATCCCCGCCGTGCTCGATGCCGGCGCCTGCACGTGGGGGGTCGAATCGACCATCGTCCGCGTGACGGAAGGCGGGCCGAAGCCGCTCATCACCATCGTCCGCGCCGGCCCGGTCACCGTCGAAGAACTCAAGAAGTTCGGCAAGGTCGTGGTCTCCTCGGCCGAGGAGA
>CAZKYJ010000348.1:0-1831 GCA_964556355.1 uncultured Verrucomicrobiales bacterium
GTCCGCGGTGACGGTGTGGTAGATATCGCCCGCCGCCGGATCTCCTTTGAAGTATATCAGATCGATGACGCCATCGGGACGGACGCGGGCCTCGGGTTGCAGTCCCCCGTCAGGGGTCGGAAGAATGGTCGGTGCCGCCGTTGCGAGGGAAGCGGCAAACAGTGCGATGAGGGAGGGATTGGTCATGGGTGAGTTGGGACGTTGGTTGGGAATGGGGCCGAGTTGATGAAGAACGCCACCGTGCCGTCACCCGCGCGTGCGCGTGCGGCCGCCTCGTCGAAGGGGATACGGATCGCGGGGGGAGGAAGGTACCCCGGGGGCCGAGCGGCTCCTTGCTCCTCCACGGGCAGCAGGAGCGAGATCTCCAACTCTGACGGCGGCACATGTCCCGTGAGAGGCCGGGCGGGTATTCGGCGATTCGGGCAAAAACTCATGACGGGAGACCGGTCGATGTCCGGCGTTGGGCGAGCGTGAGTTTCCCTTCTTCCACCAAGCAGTAGAGCACGGGCACGACGAAGACGGTGGCGATGGCGACGGTCATCCCCCCGAAACTTGGGATCGCCATGGGCACCATAATATCGGAGCCACGCCCGGTCGACGTCAGGACTGGAAGGAGCGCCAACACCGTCGTGGCGGTGGTCATCATGGCCGGGCGGATCCGCTTCTCCGCGGCCTCCCGGACGCGGGCGCGGAGGGCATCGCGATCGGCCGGAGGCTCCTCTTGCAAGCGCTGCCGGATAAAGGTTCCCATCAGGACGCCGTCGTCGGTAGCGATCCCAAAGAGGGCGAGGAAGCCGACCCAGACGGCCACGCTCAGGTTGATCGGGTGGATCTGGAAAAGGTCGCGGAAGTTGATCCCGAAGAGGGTGGTGTCAAGGAACCACGGCTGGTTGTAGAACCAGATCATCATGAATCCGCCCGCACCGGCCACGAAGACTCCGCTGAAGACGAGGAATGTCGTGACGACCGACCGAAACTGGAAATAGAGGATGAGAAAAATGAAGGCGAGGGCGAGCGGGAGAACGATCGCCAATTTTTTCTCCGCGCGCACCTGGTTCTCATAGCTTCCCGTGAACTTGTAGCTCACCCCCGCCGGAACCTGGAATCGCCCCTCTTGGCGCGCCGCTTCGAGATAGGCTTCGGCCTCTTCCACGACCGACACCTCAGCGATCCCCGGCTCGCGGTCGAAAATGACGTAGGCCGTAAGGAAGGTGTCCTCGCTTTTGATCGCCTGCGGACCACGCACGTACTCGATCTCCGCCAGCTGGCCAAGGGGGATCTGGGTACCGTCGGGAGCAGGGACAAGGATCTCGCTGATATCTTCGATGGAGTCGCGCAGCTCCCGCTGGTAGCGGACGCGCACGGGATAGCGCTCCCGACCCTCCACCGTGGTGGTGATCCGCCGCCCACCGATGGCGACCTCGATCACATCCTGGACCTTGCGGATACTTATGCCGTAGCGCGCGATGGCGTCGCGATCGATAGCGATCTCCTGGTAGGGCTTCCCGACGACGCGGTCGGCGAAGACGGTTTCCGAACGGATGCCCGGGACCTCTTTGAGCAGTGCTTCGATCTCCAGGGAGACCGACTCGATCGTTTCGAGGTCGGGTCCGTAGACTTTCATCCCCATCGGCGCGCGCATCCCGGTCTGCAGCATGACGAGGCGGGTCTCGATCGGCTGGAGCTTGGGCGCCGCCGTGGCGCCAGGTAGCTGGGCGACCCGCACGATCTCGTCCCAAATATCCTGGGGCGATCGGATCTCATCGCGCCAGTTCCGGACACGCTTGCCCTCCGCGTCGATCACAACCTCGCCGTCTTCCTTGGCGAATGG
>CAZKYJ010000348.1:1841-5913 GCA_964556355.1 uncultured Verrucomicrobiales bacterium
AACTCTGGCTTGTAGGTAATGACCGTCTCGACCATCGACACCGGAGCGGGGTCGAGCGGGCTGTCCACCCGCCCGATTTTGCCGACGACCTGATCGACTTCGGGGATGGCCCGGATGGCGCGATCTTGCAGCGCGAGCACCTCGGTAGCCTCGCCGATAGAGGCGTGGGGCATGACCGTCGGCATGTAGAGGAACGCCCCCTCGTCGAGCGACGGCATGAACTCCTTCCCGAGGTTTGACCAGACCCAACCTCCGAAGCCGACAAGGCAGGCTACCGGGACGAGGACGAGCAGTTTCGCGCCGAGAAAAAAGCCGAGCATCCTCGGGTAGACGCGCGTGAACCCCCAAAAGAAACCAAGGAGCAGACCTACGAGCAGAACGACGAAAACGTGGTTGAGCCACCCGGCGGCCGGACCGAGCGGAAGCCAGGAAGTCGCGAGAAAGAGGGCGACGGCGACGGCGATCGCGAAGAGCGACGCCCGATGGAAGCGGGGAAACCTCATCGCCGGCCGGTCGATCTTGCGCTGGAAAAGCAGGTGCGCGAGGGCCGGGAGGATGGTGAGGGCAATGATGATCGAAGCGATGAGCGCGAAGGTCTTGGTGAAGGCGAGGGGGCGGAAAAGCTTGCCCTCGGCGCCCTCCATGGCGAAGACGGGCAGGAACCCGATGACGGTGGTGAGCACGGCGGTGAGCACGGCGCCACCCACCTCTTTCGTCGCGGTGGAAACCGATGTGAGCAGGCGCTCGCCGCTATCCCGTGCCGACGCGATGCGGTTGAGGATGTTCTCGCAAACGACGATTCCCATATCGACGATGGTACCGATGGCGATGGCGATGCCGGAGAGGGCGACGACGTTGGCATCGACGCCGAAAACCTTCATGGCGATGAAGGTGAAGAGGACGGCTAACGGCAACATCAGCGCGATGAGCCCGGAACTGCGGAGGTGGAGCACCAGCACGAGCACCACGACGATGGTGACGAGAATCTCCTGGACGAGGGCGACATTGAGGGTTTCGAGCGTTTCCCCGATGAGTTCACTGCGGTCGTAGAACGGCACCACGGTGACTTTGCTCACCGTGCCGTCGTCGAGGGTTTTCTCCGGGAGGCCTGGCGCGATCTTGGTGATCTGGTCTTTGACGTGGTTGATGGTGGCCATCGGGTTCGCCCCGTAGCGGGCGACGACGACTCCGCCGACCGCTTCCGCCCCCGACTTGTCCAATGCGCCCCGGCGCAGCGCCGGCCCCCGCTCGACGGTGGCGATCTGCTGGAGGGTGACCGGGACGTTGTCGCGCGCCATGACGACGGTGCGGCGGAGGTCTTCGAGGTTCTCGATGAACCCGAGACCACGGATGACATACTCGACCCGATTGATCTCGATGGTCCGCGCACCGACATCGACATTGGAGTCGCGGACGGCCTGGAAGACCTGGTCGAGGGTGATGCCGTAGGCGCGCATGGCATCGGGGTCGACATCGATCTGGTACTCCTTTTGATATCCACCGATGGAAGCGACCTCGGCCACTCCATCGACGGACTGGAGGGCATAGCGCACGTAGTAGTCCTGGATGCTGCGGAGCTCTTCCGGATCCCACCCGGGAGCCGGATGCCCGTCGGGGGAGCGCCCCTCCAAGGTGTACCAGAAGACCTGGCCGAGCGCGGTGGCATCCGGCCCCAGCGCGGGACTGACATCGGGAGGCAACGTCCCCGGTGGCAGGCTGTTGAGCTTCTCCAGAATCCGGCTGCGGCTCCAGTAAAACTCGGCGTCCTCGTCGAAGATGAGATAGATGGCGGAGAAGCCGAAAAACGAGTAGGTGCGGATGGTTTTGACCTTGGGAACACCGAGCAGCGCGGCGGTGAGCGGGTAGGAGATTTGGTCATCGACGTCTTGCGGCGAGCGGCCCATCCACTCCGTAAAAACGATCTGCTGATTCTCCCCGATGTCGGGGATGGCATCGACGGGAACGGGATCGCGTGGCAGCGCCTTGCTCTCCCAATCGAAGGGCGCGACCAGGACGCCCCAGACGGCCCCCATCGCCAGAATGATGAAGACGATGAGCTTGTTGTGCAGACAGAAATCTATCAAGCGATCAATCATGATTCCGGGGCCGGCGAGGGTTCGTCGGCATCGCCTGCCGCCTGCGTCTCCTTCCCACCACCGAGCGGGCGCGTGATCGCTCCGCACCTCAGCATCTCCGCGCCGAAGTAAGGGTTGTTGATGGTCTCGTCCCGCTGCAGCCAGTCCGCGCCCTCCCAGTCGAATGCCATCGGGCAGTGCGCCAGATAGATCGGCTCCGACGGCCGCGTGGCATCGCGGGCGGCGAGCGATTCGACCGCATTCGAGAGGATCTCAAAATGGACGCGGGCGACATTGAACTCCGCTGCCGAGGCAATGGCTGCGATGACATTCTGGAGATCCGCCGCCGCGGTGAGACCCGCAAAATCCAGCAGGTTCTCGGCCGCGGATTTCGCCGCGTCGAGATCGTCGGCTGCGAGCGCTTCCTGAACGGCAAAGTAGTGCCCATAGACCTGCTGGGCCTCCTCGCGGGTGAGTTCGATCTCCGCGTAGGGAGACCCGCTGCCTCCCTCCGTGCTCATCATGCTGGGCTTCGCCTGAATCTGCAGGGCGGAGTCGATCTTGAAGGCGCCGCTGGTGACGACACGATCCCCTTCCGAAAGACCGGACGCGACGATGTAGCGGTCGCCGGCCCGCGGCCCGAGCACGATCTCCCGCCCCTCGTAGGTAGGCGAATCGGCGCCGGGCACCGCGAGGTAGACGACGGCGCGTTCTCCGGTTTGCAGCACGGCGGATGCCGGGACGAGGAGCGGTGGTTCGGCCACGCCGGGCGTGGTGTAGCCGAGATCTTCCGCTTTTACCAGCGCCATTCCGCAGACCGGACACGGCCCGGGCTCGTCACGCACGATCTCCGGGTGCATCGGGCTGATCCATTTCCCGGCGAGTTCGGACGAGATCACCCGCCCCTTGCCCGCCACCTGCGCCCGGACTTTTGCCCGGACGAACATCCCTGGCTTGAGGATGCCCTCCGCATTGTTGGCATTGACCCGCACGTCCACCGTCCGGCTCATCGGATTCACCTCGGGCGCGATAAAGGCGATGGTGCCTTGGAACGTCTCTCCTGGCACCCCGTCGGCCTCGAAGGTGAGCGCCTGGCCGTAGCGCAACCAGGGGAGATC
Organism: uncultured Verrucomicrobiales bacterium; assembly: GCA_964556355.1. Classification (GTDB taxonomy): domain Bacteria; phylum Verrucomicrobiota; class Verrucomicrobiia; order Verrucomicrobiales; family DEV007; genus CAZKYJ01. The sequence continues at coordinate 5,035 of CAZKYJ010000348.1, forward strand.
GGACTCGTAGGCGTCGAACATGACCCATACTTCGGAGAGGTCGGCGATGCGGAACATGGGCATGCCCGTCTGCACGTAGTCGCCCTCGCTGATGTTCTTGTGAGTTACGACCCCGCCGATCGGTGCATCAATGGTCAGGTGGTCGGAGACCTCCCCTGATGCGATGATCTGGGCGATGCGAGCCGCGGGGAAGCCCCAGAGCTCGAGCTTCTCCCGCGCGGCCTGAGCCGCCGGCGCGCCCGGATCGTAGCTCCGGGCGGTGAGTAGTTCGCGCTGGGCGGTGAGTAGTTCGGGACTGTAGACCTCGGCGAGGTGGTCGCCGGCTCCGACGGTGATCCCGGTGTAGTCGACGAAGAGTTCGTCGATGCGCGCGGGGAAGTAGGCGGCGATCGTCCTGATCCGGGTCTCGTCCATTGCCACCTTGCCGAAGAGCCGGGTCTCGACCTCCGGCATTTCCCGGACGACGGGCGTCGTCGTGATTCTGGCCAGAGCCCGCGATTCCTCGGACATGGCGAGCTGGCGCGGCCCGACGGCCGCACTTCCCTCTCCCCCGGCGGGGATGAGATCCATGGCACAGATCGGACACTTCCCCGGATCGGGCTGGCGGATCTGCGGGTGCATCGAACACGTCCAGACGGCGGCGGCGCCGGTATTGCCAGCCGATGCTGCCGCGTGATCGTGTCCGCCACCGTCGAAAAGAAATGCCCCGGCGACGAGGCCGATGCCCAAGGCGCCCAGCGCGGTGAGAATTGATTTCTTGTTCATGGTTCTATCTGTCCGGCAAGGGTTTGGAGCGTGATGGCGGCGCCCGCGGCCTCGGCCCGGGCGCGCGCGGCGGCGAGCCGTAGCCTCAGGCGGTCGCGCTCGTCGTCGATGAAA
>CAZKYJ010000349.1:0-4814 GCA_964556355.1 uncultured Verrucomicrobiales bacterium
CGCGGCGGCGGCGACGAGGAATGGTGGGATGCTTCGTTTCATTGGCGTGGTCGGGGGGATTGCTAGCGGCGGTAATACTTTTACGCCGGTTCGTAATAACCGATTATAGCAGGCGCCATGCCACGAACGGAAGAGACGGCGAGGCGGCGAGAAAAACATTGGGATTGGCGTTTTCTACTAGCGCTGGCGCAATCATTGCTGAACCGTATTACGAAATCGATCATTCGTAATACCCGTGTCCGAGCCCGTCCACCGCATCAGCGTGAGCCTCCCCGAGTCCGTCTACCAGCAGCTCGAAGAGCTGGTGACGGCACAGGGGTTCGACTCGCGCTCCCAGGCCATCGCGGAGATGATCAACCAGAGCGTGATCGAGCATAGCGAGGAGAAGGGCTCGGAGATCATGGCGGGCACCATCACGCTCTTCTACGACGAGTCCAAGGGCACGATCTTGCGGGAGCTGGCGCAGATCGAGCGCGGGCACCTCAACGAGGTCATCAGCTCGCACCATATCCTTTTGGAGGAGAATCACACGATGGAAGTGCTGACCGTCCAGGGGCCGGCCCGAACGCTCAAAGAACTGACCAACAAGCTGCGCACGTGCAAGGGGGTCAAAACCGGCCGCCTTACCTTGACCACGACGCTCATCCCACCCGTCCACCCGCTTCCCGCCTGACCGCCATGGATCCGCTCTATCAAACAACTCTCACCGGTGCCGGCCTCTGGTCGAAAGTCATCGGGCGCGGCAAAACGCTCCGGCTTACCGACCTGGAAGGCGGCGCCAATGTCGGCCTCCTTATCTACAATGCCCTGGAGCGCACCGAGCGCTATAACATGCCGGACACGCTCAAAGGGCAGCATACCTTCTATGTCACCGCGGGTCACTGCCTGCACAGCGACATGGGGCGGGTGCTGGCTTCGGTGACGGCGGACACCAGCGGTTGGCACGACACCGTATGCGGCTGTTCGGATGTCGCCGGGGTGGTGGAAAAATACGGTGAATTGAGCTATCAGGAGGCGCGCAATGATTTCCACCGCAACGGCCGGGATTCGTTTCTCATCGAGCTGGCCAAGTGGGGGCTCGGCGAGCGTGACCTGGTCCCCAACCTCAACCTCTTCTCGAAGGTGACGGCCGATGAGGACGGCGCGCTGACCTTCGACACCGGACACGGCAAGGCGGGGGCGCAGATCGAGCTCCGCTTCGAGATCGATGCGCTCGTGGTGCTCAACACGTGCCAGCACCCACTCGACCCAGCATCCCGCTACACCGCGAAGCCGGTGGGGCTCGAAGTCACCCGCTCCGGGCCACCGGCGGCGGACGACAGGTGTCGCCACTCGTGTCCGGAGAACGACCGCGCCTTCATTAACACCGAAAACTACAACGCCCTCCGCTTCTGACCATGGCCACCAACTACGAAACCATCGTCGATGCCGGTGACCATTGGGTGCGCGAGATCAAGGCCGGCCAGGTCTTCCGGATCACCGACCTCGAGGGCAACCAGGCCGCCGACACCCTCTTCTTCGATGCCCGCGATCCCGAGAACCGATACTCCGCTGACCGGACGATCCAAGCCCAGCAAAACCTCTATCTCACGACGGGCACGCGGCTCCTGTCGACGCGTGGCGATGTTCTGTTGACGATTACCGATGATACCTGCGGTCGGCACGACACGCTCGGCGGCGCGTGTTCGCGGGAGAGCAACACGATGCGCTATGCTCTGGAGAAGGAGCCGATGCATGCCTGCCGCGATTCCTTTATCTGCGGCGCGCACGCGTATCATCTCGGGAAGCGGGATATCACGTGCAATATCAATTTCTTCATGAACGTCCCGGTCACGCCCGAGGGGAGACTCACCTTCGAAGATGGGATCTCGGCACCGGGGAGATATGTGGAGATGCGGGCCGAACGGGATGTCATCGCGCTGATCTCCAACTGCCCGCAACTGAATAACCCATGCAATGGCTGGAACCCCACACCGATCAAAGTCACCCTATCAGACTAGCGGTGTCCGGGGCAAAGCGCCCGGCTGGCGTGCGGCGCCTCGCCACGGCTGCGGCACGCCCGGTGAAAAGCCGTCTCCATCCCGAGTTTTCCGCGCGTCAATCCTAGCTTCCAGCCCGTGTCTCAGCCAAAAATCCTAGTCGCCAACCGTGGTGAGATCGCCTGCCGCATCCTCCGTGCAGCGCACTCGCTCGATCTCCCTACCGTAGCCATCTACTCCGAGGCGGACCGGGCGTCTCCGCACGTCCGGCAGGCCACCGAGTCGGTGCTGATCGGTCCCGCGCCGGCATCCGAATCGTATCTCCGTGCCGACAGGATTCTCACCATCGCCGACGAGCTCGGAGTATCCGCGATCCATCCCGGCTACGGGTTTCTTTCGGAGAATGCCGAGTTCGCCGAGGCGTGCGAGGTGGCGGGGATCGCGTTTGCCGGGCCGACCCCCGAGCAGCTGCGGCTTTTCGGGTTGAAACACACCGCGCGCGATCTCGCCGCGAAGTCCCGGGTGCCCTTGCTCTCGGGCACGGAGCTGCTCGCGGATCTCGACGAGGCCCGTTCCGCTGCCTTGCGGATTGGCTATCCGGTCATGCTCAAGTCGACGGCGGGGGGCGGGGGGATCGGCATGCAGATCTGTCGGGACGAGCCCGGACTGGCCGCTGCTTTCGCCACGGTTCAGCGCCTCGGGCAGGCGAATTTCAGCAACGCCGGGGTCTTCCTCGAGAAGTTCATCGAACGCGCCCGGCACGTCGAGGTCCAGATCTTCGGGGACGGGGACGGGAAGGTCATCGCCTTGGGCGAGCGCGACTGCTCGACCCAGCGCCGCAACCAGAAGGTCATCGAGGAAACGCCAGCCCCCGCGCTTCCCGCGGCCACCCGCGCCGCCCTGCTCGGCGCGGCCGTCCGGCTGGGGGAGTCGGTGCGCTACCGTTCGGCGGGCACGGTGGAGTTCCTCTATGATGCCGATGCCGACGCCTTCTACTTTTTGGAAGTGAACACCCGTCTCCAGGTCGAGCACGGTGTCACCGAGGAGGTGACCGGCTGCGATCTCGTCACCATGATGCTCGAGCTCGCCCTCGGGCGGCTACCACCGCTCGGCGATCTGGCGGTCGAACCGAGCGGGCACTCGGTCGAGGCGCGGATCTACGCGGAGAATCCCAACAAGGATTTCCAACCCTGTGCCGGACTGCTCACCGAGGTCTCCTTTCCCTCCGGCGTCCGGGTTGACACCTGGGTCGAGTCGGGTAGCGAAGTCCCCGGGTACTACGATCCCCTGGTGGCCAAAGTCATCGCCACCGCAGCGACCCGCGCCGGGGCGTTGGACAAGCTGGCCGCCGCCCTCGCCGAGATCCGCCTATCCGGCATCGAGACCAACCGCCTTTTCTTGCTGGACATTTTGGGCGATGCCCGCTTCGTCGCCGGCGAGCTGACGACCAAGCTCGCGGACACCGTGGGCCACGCGCCACCCACCATCGATGTCGTCGAGGGCGGAGTCATGACCACCGTCCAAGATTATCCCGGGCGCACCGGCTACTGGGACGTCGGCGTGCCCCCATCGGGTCCGATGGACGACCTCAGCCTGCGCCTGGCCAACGAGATCCTCGGCAACGCCCCTGGCGACGCCGGCCTGGAGATCACCGTGGCCGGTCCGACCCTGCGGTTCAATGTCGCGACGACGGTCTGCCTGACCGGTGCGGCCACCGATGCTTCCATCCCGGCCTACCAGACCGTCCGCGTGGGCAAAGGTGAGACCGTCAAGATCGGTGCCGTCACCGGCGCGGGCCAGCGCGCCTACCTGGCGGTGGCGGGCGGTCTCGACGTGCCGGTGTATCTCGGCAGCCGGGCGACCTTCACCCTCGGGCGCTTTGGCGGTCACGCCGGGCGGGCGCTCCTCCCGGGTGACGTCCTCCACCTATTTTCCGGCGCGCCCGAACCTCGGGAGCGGATCCTTCCCGAAGAGCGGCGCCCGACCATCGGGCACCATTGGGAGATCGAGGTCTTGTCCGGTCCCCACGGCGCGCCCGACTTCTTCACGGAGGGAGATATCGAAACCTTTTTCGCCACCGACTGGGAGGTGCACTACAACTCGGCGCGGACCGGTGTTCGCCTCATCGGCCCCAAGCCCGAGTGGGCACGCACCGATGGTGGGGAGGCCGGCCTCCACCCGTCGAATATCCACGACAATGCCTACGCCGTCGGCGCCATCGATTTCACCGGTGACATGCCGGTAATCCTCGGACCCGACGGCCCCAGCCTCGGCGGGTTCGTCTGCCCGGCGACCCTGGCCAAGTCCGAGCTATGGAAGCTCGGGCAGCTAAAGCCCGGCGACACCATCCGGTTTTTCCCCTGGGATGCGGACTCCGGGGGGCGGGTCGCGGAGGTCGCCGACCCCATCATCCATCTTTCCGGGGATGTCGTCTACCGGAGGTCCGGCGATGACAATGTGCTCGTCGAGTTCGGGCCGCCGGAACTCGACCTGAACCTGCGCTTCCGGGCGCATGCCGTGATGCTGGCGCTGCAGGGGAAAGCGCTGCCGGGCGTGCTCGACCTGACTCCCGGAATCCGTTCCCTGCAGGTGCATTTCGACCCCGGTGCGATCTCCGTCGATGCGGTGATCGCGGCCCTGGAATCGGCCAGTACGGCGAACCATGTCGTTCCGTCACGGATCGTTCATCTCCCCCTGTCATGGGATGACGAGGCAACCCGGCTCGCCATCCAGAAATACACCCAGTCGGTGCGTGCCGACGCCCCGTGGTGCCCGAGCAACATCGAGTTTATCCGCCGCATCAACGGCCTCGGTTCCACCGATGAGGTCAAACGG
>CAZKYJ010000349.1:4824-5885 GCA_964556355.1 uncultured Verrucomicrobiales bacterium
CTTCGACGCCAGCTACCTCGTCATGGGGCTGGGCGACGTCTATCTCGGCGCGCCGGTCGCCACCCCGCTCGATCCGCGGCACCGGCTGGTGACGACCAAGTACAACCCGGCGCGCACGTGGACCCCGGAGAACGCGGTGGGCATCGGAGGTGCCTACCTCTGCGTCTACGGCATGGAGGGGCCGGGGGGCTACCAGTTTGTCGGACGCACCTGCCAGATGTGGAACCGCTTCCGCACGACCGCCGAGTTCGAGCCCGGCAAGCCATGGCTGCTCCGCTTCTTCGACCAGATCCGCTTCTACGAGGTCAGCCATGACGAGCTCATGCAATTCCGCGAGGATTTTCCCACCGGGAAGGTCGGCCTCAAGATCGAGGAAAGCACCTTCGACCTCGATGCCTACAACCGGTTCCTCGACGCCAACGCCGATGATATTGCCGCATTCCGGCAGACCCAGCGCGCCGCCTTTGCCGACGAGCGGGCCGCCTGGAAAGCGGCCGGTCTCGACGTCGTCGCCTCGGAGGAACCGCCCGCGCCGCCCAGCGATGACGTGATCTTGCCCGAGGGCTGCCAGTTCGTTTCCAACCACGTCTCGGGGAACCTCTGGAAGATCGCCGCCCCGGCCGGCACGACCGTCGCCGCCGGGGATCCCATCGTCATCGTCGAGAGCATGAAGATGGAGATCGCGGTGGTGGCTCCCTGCGACGGCGAGGTTGTCGAAGTCTTGGCCAGGGAGGCGTCCCCGGTATCGGCCGGGCAGAAGCTGGCCATCATCCGCGGCTGAGATCACTTCCGTGAGCCATGAATACTGAATTCTCCCATCTCCGAGACGCCTATCGTAGCGGCCGCCTCAAGCCGTCCGAGCTGGTCGGTGAGCTGGTGCCCGCCTTGGACGCATCCGACCCGGCGATCTGGATCTCCCGGGTATCCCCGGAGCAGCTCCGCGCGCGCGCCGCTCTCCTGGATGCCGCGGATCCGAGTTCGCTGCCCCTCTACGGGCTGCCGTTCGCCATCAAGGACAATATCGATCTGGACGGCCTGCCGACGACCGCCGGGTGTCCGGA
>CAZKYJ010000350.1:0-5884 GCA_964556355.1 uncultured Verrucomicrobiales bacterium
CTCGTTGGCGGGATCGGCCAAAAAGGTGTGGCCTCGGTTGCTCTGGTACTTGAGATCTTCCCACTGCACGACCATACCGAGGTGCTGGTTGTTGAGGATAATCGCCTTGGCGGCAATCTTTTCCACCTTGGCCATCGCGAGCTCTTGGATGTTCATCAAGAACGATCCGTCGCCGTCGATATCAACGACCTCGCATTCCGGGTGGGCGACCTTGGCTCCGATGGCGGCCGGGTAGCCGTAGCCCATCGAGCCGAGGCCGGCCGAGGTGATGAAGCGGCGTGGCTTGTCGAACTGGTAGAACTGGCCGGCCCACATCTGGTGCTGCCCGACGCCGGTCGTCATGATGAAGTCCTCATCCTTCGTCTTCTCGTAGAGCTGCTCGATGACGTACTGGGGCGCGATGGCATCCTCCGTATCGACGTATTTCATCGGGTGGTTTTTTTTCCACTCGGCGATCTCTGCATACCATTCCGGGTAGGTGTCGAAGCCGGCGGTCGTGCGCCCGTGCCCGGCCTCGTCGAGCAGTTCGTTAAGGCGGGCGAGAGCCTCCCTGACGTTCGCGAGGATGGGCAGGCGAACGACCTTGTTCTTGTTGATCTCCGCGTTGTCGATGTCGATGTGGATGATGGTGCCGTGCTCGGCGAATTTCTCGACCTTGCCGGTGACGCGGTCGTCGAAGCGGACGCCGATGGCCAGGAGGAGGTCGGCCTCATTGACGGCGTTGTTGGCATAGACCGTCCCGTGCATGCCGAGCCACTTCAGCGCCAGCTCGTGGGTTTCCGGGAAGCAGCCGATACCCATCAGGGTCGAGGCGACCGGAATGCCGGTGCGCTCCACGAACTCCAGAAGTTCCCCCGATGCCTCGCCGGAGATGATGCCGCCCCCGCAGTAGATCATCGGGCGCTGGGCACCCTTGATGAGACCGAGCACCTCGTTGAGTGCCACCTCGTCGAGCTCGCGCTCGGGGGTGTAGCCCCGCAGGTTGATCTCGTCGACGTAGACCGGCTGGGTCTTGCCCTCCTGGACGTCCTTCGGCATGTCGATGACGACCGGCCCGGGACGGCCGCTCTCGGCGATGTGGAACGCCTCTTTGACGATGCGCGGGATATCGGCAGGATCGGTGACCAGGTAGCTGTGCTTCACGACCGGCAGGGTCATGCCGTAAAAATCTGTCTCCTGGAACGCGCCCCGCCCGATCATCGTCTGCGGGACCTGTCCGGTGATGGTGACGAGCGGCGTGCTGTCGAGATAGGCGTCGGCGATCGCGGTAACGAGGTTGGTGGCACCCGGACCCGAGGTGCCCATACAGACGCCCGCCTTCCCGGTGGCGCGCGCGTAGCCCTCGGCCGCGAAGCCGCCGCCCTGCTCGTGCCGGGGGAGGATGGTGCGGATCTTCTTCGACTTCGTCAGCGCCTGGTGGATGGGCATCGATGCCCCGCCAGGGTAGGCAAAAATTGTGTCGACGCCCGCGCGCTCGAGGCAGCTGACCAGGATTTCGGCCCCGACCATGAGTTCGCCGCGCTCCTTGGGAGCGGCGGTGGCTTTGGTGGAGGGATCGGCGGCGGTGCTGGTGCTCATCGGGTAACGGGTGCGGTGCGAGAAAGATGTTTGATTTGAAAGGGGGGCAAGGTTACGCGGAATGCGGCGGTTTTCAAGGATGTGCCGGGATGTTCCCGATCCGCGTCCGACAAGCTGCCAGCCGCCCCCATTTTACGAATGACCACCCGTGAGCAAGTCGCCGAGCTGCTAGAGGAAATCGCCCTACTGCTTGAGATTCAAGGAGAGAACCCCTTCAAGATCCGTGCCTATCGCAACGGGGCCGAGGTCGTGCGTACCTACCCCGGCGACATCATCGCCAAGGCCGAAGCCGACGATCTCGGCGGCATCAAGGGGATCGGCGACGCCCTGGCCCAAAAAATCCACGAGCTGGCCACCACGGGGAAGCTGGAGTTCTACGAGAACCTGCGCGCCGGTTTCCCCGAGACCATCTTCGATCTCTTCGATATCCAAGGCCTCGGTGCCAAGAAGGTGAAAGCGCTCTACGAGACGCTCGGGGTGGGGTCGGTCGCCCAGCTGAAGGCGGCCGCCGAAGCCGGACAGGTGGCGACCCTCCCCGGCTTCGGCAAGAAGTCCGAAGAGAAAATCCTCGAATCGATCGCCTTCCGAGAGTCGAATGCCGACCGCTTCCGGCAGAACGAGGTCGCCTCGAGTGTCGATCACATCTTGGACTACCTCCGCGCCTTCCCCGGCACCTCGCAGCTCAGCGTGGCCGGGAGCTTCCGGCGGGGGAAGGAAACGCTCCACGACCTCGACTTCATCGTCGCCACGAGCGATGCCCGAGCGGCCACCGACTACTTCGTCGCCGCGCCGTTCGTCGCGTCCGTTATCGCCCACGGCGAGACCAAGGCCAGCATCCGCTTGGAGACCGGCGTGCAGTGCGACCTCCGCGCCGTCCCGAACGAGGCCTACCCCTTCGCGCTCCAGTATTTTACCGGGAGCAAGGAACACAACGTCGCCATGCGCGGGCGCGCGCTGAAGCGCGGCTTCACCTTGAACGAATACCGGCTCGCCCCGACCGGGGACGGCGGCACGGAAGCGCCCGAGATCAACAGTGAGGCCGACCTTTACAATGTGCTGGGCCTGGCCTTCATCGAGCCCGAACTCCGCGAGAACGGCGGGGAGCTCGAGGCCGCCGAAACGGGCGGTCTGCCCGACCTCATCAAGACGGAGAACCTCCGCGGCACCTTCCATAACCACACCACCGCCAGCGACGGCGCCGCCACCTTGAGCGAGATGGCCGCCGCCGCCCTCGATCTCGGGCTCGAATACCTCGGGATCGCCGACCACTCGAAAGCGTCGTTCCAAGCGAACGGACTCGACGAGAAGCGCCTCGCTGCCCAGGTCGCGGAGATCGGGGAGCTCAACGCCGGGTTCGACGGCTCGTTCCGTCTCTTCTCCGGGACCGAGTGCGATATCCTCAAAGACGGCAGCCTCGACTTTGACGACGACACCCTCGCCCAACTCGACTACGTGGTCGCCTCGGTGCACAGCGTCTTCAACCTCCCCGAGGCCGAGATGACGGAGCGCATCATCCGCGCCATGGAGAACCCCCACGTGACCATGTTGGGGCACCTCACCGGGCGACTCCTCCTTAAGCGCGACCCCTACGCCGTCGATATCCCCGCCGTCATCGAAGCCGCCGCCGAGACCGGCACCATCATCGAGCTCAACGCCAGCCCGTGGCGCTTGGACATGGACTGGCGCTGGTGGCGGCTGGCCAAGGAGAAAGGCGTCCGCTGCGCCATCAACCCCGACGCGCACAGTGCCGCCGGGCTCCAGGATCTGTTCTTCGGCATCAGGGCCGCGAGGAAGGGTTGGCTTGGGCGTGCCGACGTCATCAACTGCCTTCCGCTCGGCGAGATCGAGCCCGCCATCGCGGCCAAACGAAAGGCGCTCGTCCATGCTTGAAGCCGCTCTCCTGATCGTCGGTGGCTATGTCGTCGGCGCCACCCCGTTCGGGTTTCTCGTCGCCCGGATGAAGGGCGTCGATATCCGCCAGCACGGCAGCGGGAACATCGGCGCCACCAACGTCCTGCGCACCCTCGGGAAGGGCGTTGGCATCCCGGTCCTCATCCTCGATATCCTGAAAGGCTTCGTCCCCACTTGCGTCGCCGCGCAGCTTTCCGAGAGCACGATCGTCCCCGTGGCCGTCGCTTTCGCCACCATTCTCGGGCACAGCTTCACCTTCTGGCTCGGGTTCAAAGGGGGTAAGGGCGTGGCCACCTCGGCCGGCGCGCTCCTCGCCCTCATCCCGCTCGCCCTCGGCATCGCGCTCGGCGTCTGGCTGCTGGCCTTCTTCTCCACACGCTACGTCGCGCTCGCGTCCATCGCGGCGGCCATCGTCATCCCCATCGTCGTGGGCACCCGTACCGCCATCACCGGCGAGATCAACGCGCCGAACCTCGTGCTGGCCGTCCTCATCGCCGTCCTCGTCGTCTTCCGCCACCGCTCGAACATCCGCCGCCTCCTCGATGGCACCGAAAACCGCTTCGAGCGTAGAAAGAAATCCATCCCCTCATGAGCGAATCTTTCCAAAACGTGGGCGTCTTGGGCTCCGGGAGCTGGGGCACGGCCCTCGCCTGCCTCGCCGCGGAGTCTGCACGCGAGGTCGTGGTCTGCGGACGCAACCCCGACACGGCCGCCGAGATCAACGGGGCACGCTCCAACGGCGCCTACCTCCCCAACGTCACGCTCCCGGACAACATCCGTGCCACCACCGACCCCGCCGACCTCCGCGGCGCGGAGCTCGTCCTCGCGGTCGTCCCCTCGAAGGCCACCCGCGCCGCTGCCGAATCGCTACGCGAGGCCGGCCTGCCCGCATCGGCCGTCCTCGTCTCCTGCTCGAAGGGGATCGAGCTCGCCACCGGCGCCCGCATGACCGAGATCCTCGCGGACGTCCTCCCGCGCAATGCCAGCGCCGTCCTCTCCGGGCCGAACCATGCCGAGGAGATCGCCGCCCGCCAGGCCGCCGCCGCCGTCATCGGCTGCGCCGACGAGGCGCTCGCCCTGCGCCTCCAGGCGTTTTTCATGCTCCCGTGGTTCCGCACCTATACCAGCACCGACGTCGCCGCCATCGAGTGGGCCGGGGCGGTGAAAAACGTCTTCGCCATCGCCGCCGGCATCGCCGACGGCCTCGGCTTGGGCGACAATGCCAAGGCCGCACTCGTCACCCGCGGGCTGGCGGAAATGGTGCGCATCGGCGTCGCCCACGGCGGCCGGCGCAAGACGTTCCAAGGGCTCAGCGGCGTCGGCGACCTCATCGCCACCTGCTACTCCGCCCACTCGCGGAACAACCGGTTGGGGAATATGTTGGGAAAAGGGGTTCCGTTAGGCGAGGCGGTCGCCTCCATGAAGATGGTCGCCGAGGGCGTCCCCAACACCGAGAGCATCTACCGCTCCGCCCGCAAAGCCAACGTCCGCACCCCGCTCATCGATGCCGTCTACGCCATCCTCTACGAGGGCAAGCCCACCGTGCAAGCCCTGCAGGAGCTCCTCACGCGAGACCCCCGTCCCGAGGACGAGGAGGTCTGAGAGAACGTGCGCCCTGGCGTCGCCGCGGTCCGGGCGTCCGCCGGAGTTCGGCAAACCCGTTTCTCCGCCTCCGGGCCCGGGTCGCAATGCAACATTGACCGTGGCGACCGCCGTCCGTATTCTCGCGCCGTGGCGGACGGTTTCCAGCGCACCGGTATCTTTGTAGTCGCCGTGTCCGGCTGGGCGCTCGCGCTCTGGGGCTGGGGTGAAGGCGACGGATCCGACGGGGGCAATAAAGCGGGTCGCACCGGTCTGCCGCATCCTCCGAGTGAACGCCCGGCCGTCGGGGAGGAGGGATCGGCGAACGCGGCCTTCGTCGATGCGACCTTCGGAGACGCGCAGACCCGCGGCGTCCTGAAGCGGCTGGCCACCGTTGCCGCCGCCGCCGTGCCCGGCCAGATCAACCCGTCCTATGTCGATCTGGTTGCCGATACTCTCCTCGACAACGACTTCGAGCGGCGCACGCGGAATTTTGGTATCGTCATGACGAAGTTGCGTCCGGAAGATGCGTTGGCGATCCATGGGCAGTTTGTCCGAATGCACGCCGAAGGGCGCCCGTTCGGCAATGAATACTCAAACTTTGCCGGGCGCTGGGGGGAAGTCGACGGGCGCGGGGCGATGGAGTGGATGGCCAGTCTCGAACAGCCAAACAAGCACGACCTCGCGAAGATGTTGCGGGGGTGGGCGCAGGCCGATCCCGTCGCCGCCGCCCGTTTCTACGACGAGACTTTGGACTCCCCGCGCGCCGACCTCCTCGTCCACGCCGACCGATCCGTGGCCTGCGGGTGGGCAC
>CAZKYJ010000351.1:0-5879 GCA_964556355.1 uncultured Verrucomicrobiales bacterium
GTTACCGTCATCGAAAATGCTGGTGGCACCCCCGGTCCGGTGATTGTGATCGACCTCGGCGGTCCGCCCGTCCCCGCCCCGACCGTGGTGGTTGAACATGCGAGCATCACCGGCGGCTCCGCCGACAACGGCGGCGGGATTTTCATCCGCGGAGGGAACGCCACGCTCCGCGACGTCATCGTCGAGGACAACAGCACCGATGGCGGCGAAGCGGCCAACGGGGGCGGGAGGACGAACAAGGAGGAGTATGTGGCGAACACCAACCCGTTCATCGTGGAGTTGGTGGCACCGTCGATCGATCTATCCGGGGGTGCCTTCTCGGTTCTCTTCGCCAATCCCGATGGTGCCCGCGCCTACCGGCTCCGCGAGTTCGCGCCGTCCACCAACTGCTTCGATCCGGTATCGAACTGGATTCCCGGAACGCCGGGCCAGCCGATTCTCTTCGAGAACGTACCGCCCACCGCCGCCACGGGGATCTGGAATATCGAGATCACGGCGGACACGCCGCCCGGACCGTAGGGGCGGCGACCTCAGAGCGAGCGCTCAACGAGGCGGGTGATCAGCACGGTTGCCCCCCCGGGTCCCGCCGCCTCCACGGCAAGGCTTGCGCCCTCACGAGAGGCTGGCACGAGGAAGAAACCTCCCCCCGAAAACCGGCGCCCACCACAGACGACCGCTCCGTCGAGAACCCCGATGATCGCGCACTCGCCTCTGGCCGCCAGCTGGCGGGGCGGTTCGCCCGGAGCCAGCGCGACCTGCTCGACGCGGAAAAACTCGCAGTCCGCTACCACTCCGCCTTCGGGCGCGTCCATGGACGGTTCCACGTCGTCGAAGTCGATACACTGGAGGCTTTCCTCCACATGCAGCTGGCGCGGCTGGCCGTCGAGACCGAGACGGTTCCAATCGAAAACGCGGAAGGTGGTATCGCTGTTTTGCTGGATCTCGAAGACGATGAAGCCCCCTCCGATGGCGTGGAGGCGACCGCTCGGGATGAAAACCGAGTCGCCAGACTTCGGGCGAATCGCATGCACTTGCTGGGCGCACGACCCGTTCTCCAAACCGGAAGCGAAGGCCATGGCATCGATGCCGCTCTTGAGACCGACGTAGATCTCCGCTCCGGGCTCGACGTTGGCGAGGTACCAGACCTCGGATTTCGCCTCGCCGCCGAGCCGTTCCGCCCGCTCGTGCGGAGGGTGTACCTGGAGCGAGAGCTTCTCGCGGCAGTCGAGGATCTTGATCAAGATGGGGAACCGGTCGGCGGGCCAGGACTCGGCAATGCTGCCGAAGATTTCCCTGCGGTGCTCCCGCCAGAGCGAGCGCAGCGTCTTGGCCGCCAGGGGGCCGTCGGCGACGACGCTCATTGCCTCGTCGCGGTCGGACACCTCCCAGCTCTCGCCGTAGGGTTCGCCGTCGTCGGGGAGTTCCTTGCCGTAGCGCTCGGCCAAAAGCCGACCGCCCCAGACGCGTTTCTGCAGCACCGGGGCAAAGGTGATGGGTCCGGGAGGGAGGGCGCGCATCACTTGATTACCGAACTGCCGTGCCATCGGAGCTTGTGCTGGACGACCTCGTAAAACTTGTGTCCTGGCATCGCGATGATCGGCAGGTCGTAGCTCGCGCGACGGATCTTCACCGTTCCGCCGTCGCCAATCTCGATCATCTGCTGCCCGTCGACCGTCATGACCACCTCTTCGGCGCGCGTCTCCCGGCGCATTTCGATGACTACCGAATCATCGACAATCAGCGACCGGTTGGAGAGGGCGTGGGGGCAGATCGGCGTGATGACGAACACCCCCGACTCGGGGCTCACGATCGGCCCCCCCGCCGATAGGGAGTAGGCGGTCGAGCCGGTGGGGGTGGCGACGATGATGCCATCGGCGTGGAAGCGGTTGAGGAACTGGTCGTTGATGTAGGTCTCGATGTGGATAATGCGCGAGACGCTGCCGCGGCTGACCACCGCCTCGTTGAGCCCCACCAGCGAGAGGATGCGTCCGTCCGCCGCGTGGCGCTCCGCCTGGATCAGTGCACGGTTCCCCACGACGAACTCGCCCTTGCAGATCAGCTTGACGAATTTGCCGGTCTCGTTGCCCATTTCGGCGGTGAGGAATCCGAGCGTCCCCGTGTTGATCCCCGCGACCGGTTTCGGGTTCTCGCCGATCTCCCGGACCATCCCTAACATCGTTCCATCGCCGCCGAGAGCCACGATGATATCCACGGAAGCCGAGAGTTTCTTCAGGTCGGACGCCGTCTCCACCGACTTGCTTCCCGAGAACTCTGCCGTCTTCTCGTCCAGCACCACCGGCATGCCCGCCTTGTCGAACTTCTGCACCAGCTCCGCGACCAGCTTCTTGGCCCGCTCCTTGTTCACATTGGCGAAAATGCCTACTTTTTTTGGGGGTTTTGCATCCATGCTAAGAACTCTGTGTTGCCGTCAGTCCCGGTTATAGGCGATTCCACCACAGAATGCCAGACTTTCCCGAGTCCGGTCACCGCGAAGCGCTCGATTTTTTCCACGGCCACCGCGTGGAGCTCGGGATCGCGGACGACGCCCCCCTTCCCGATCTGGTCGCGGGCCAGCTCGAACTGGGGTTTCACCAGGGCCACGAGGTTTCCTCCCGCGCGGAGCACGGAGAAGCACGGCGGCAGGATATGCACGAGCGAGATGAACGAGACGTCGATCACGACGAGATCCACGTCTTCGCCCACGTCGCCGGGCACCATGTGGCGGATATTGAACTTCTCCCGGACCACCACCCGGGGGTCGGAGCGGATCTTCCACGCCAGCTGGTTCGTCCCGACATCGAAGGCGAAGACCTTCACCGCCCCCCGCTGGAGCAGGCAGTCGGTGAAGCCGCCGGTGGAGGCTCCCGCATCGAGGCACGTGCACCCGGCCGGGTCGATCCCGAACGCGCCCAGGGCGCCCTCGATCTTCAGGCCGCCCCGGCCGACATATTTTGGTTTCGTTCGTAGGGTGACCTCGTCGTCCGCCCCCACCTTGGCCGAAGCCTTGTCGACGACGTGCCCGCCGACACTGACTTCACCGGCCAGAATGAGCCGCTTGGCCAGCTCGCGGGAGTCGCACAGTCCTCGCCCGACGAGCGCCTGGTCCAGCCGCTCTTTCACCCCATTTCTGGTTCGACCTCCGAGGCGTTGATCGCATCGATGAACTGCCGGAGCCGACCGTAGTTCCGGCGGAAGGGAGTGCAGACGAGACGGGGCAGATCGAGGATCGCGGCCTCGTTGGCCTCTGCCCTGAGCGCCGATCGCTGGACGAACTCGCCCTGCTTCAAGATGTCGCCGAACTCCGCGTTCAGCTTCCCGACGGCGGCTTCGGTCAGCCGCCGCACGAGGCGCACCACCATCAGCTCGCCCACGAACCGGTAGGAGTGGAAGACCTGGTAGAACTGGAGGATCTCCTCGACCGCCTCGTCGACGTCGTCGGTGATCTTGAAGAGCGAAAAATCTTCTTCGGAGATGAGGCCCTGCGCGAGGAGCTGCACGTCCACGAAGTGCTGCCAGGTCTTCCAGTAGGTTCCGCCGGGCTCGTCCACCAGCACGATCGGCATGATGGTGACCTTCCCGGTTTGGATCAAGGTCAGAAGCTCGAAGCCCTCATCCATCGTGCCGAATCCCCCGGGGAAGAGCGCGAAGGCCTGCGCCTCTTTCACGAAGGAGAGCTTTCGGGTGAAGAAGTAGTTGAAGGTGACCAATTTCTCATCACCCTCGATCGTCGGGTTGGCGCCCTGTTCGAAGGGCAGGATGATGTTCAGCCCGAAGCTGTCGTCGCGCCCGGCGCCCTCGTTGGCCGCCCCCATGATCCCGCTCCCCGCCCCCGTGATCGACATCCAGTCGGCCTCCTGCATCTTCCTGGCGAAGTCGTGGGCCGCGACGTAGGCACCGACGCCGGGGATCGTCCTGGCGGAACCATAGACGGTGACTTTCTGCCGGTCGCTGTAGGGTTTGAACACGCGGTTGGCGGCGCGCATCTCCTTCAGCGAGCGGTTCATCAGCTTGAGATCGCCGGTGCCGATGTCGTCTTTCCCGATCTTCAACGCGGTCACGATGAGCTCCTCGATGAGCGCGGGATCGACGTTCGTCCCATGGTCCGCCACCAGCTGGTGGACGCGCGCGTCGATGGCCTCATCGCCAGTCGAACCGACGTGGGTGGAGAGGGCGTGGATCGCTCCCCCCGTGAAGTCGCCTTCCTGCTCCCGGCGCCTCTGGCGCCCCCGTGGTCGTTCGTCGTAGCTTGCCATAGTCGTTGCCGGCTAGCGCCGGCTCAGCCTCCAGAAGAGGACGCCGCCCAGTGTGAGGAAGATGAGGTTCGGCAGCCAAACGAGGAGGTGCGCGTGCGCTGACGGGTCTTTTTTGAAGGTCTCCGCCACGATGATGAGGGTGAAGTAGGCCGCGGCCACCATCAGGCTGAGCGCGAAGCCGATCGAGGTTTCGCGCCGTTGTGCGGTGATCCCGAGCGGGATGCCCACGAGCACGAAGGTGAAGCAGGCCAAGGAGAACGAGAAGCGCTTCTGCACCTCGAAAAGGAACCCGCTCCGGTCTTCTTCATCCACTTCGGGGTCGGCGGCGTAGGCCTGGAGTTCGTCGTTGCTCAGCGCGCTCGGCCGGATGCGGCGGCTCTTCTCGGCCAGCTTTTCGAGGGAGATCTCGTGCTCCATCTTGCCGAACCCCCACGAGGTCTTCTTGTCCATGTCTCGCTTTTCGCCCTCGTCGGCGGGAGGTGTTTTCGTGACCTGGCCATCGTACATGTCCATCCCGATGATGTTGGCATCGTCGCCGAGAGTCACTACGACCTTCTTCGCCGAAACGTAGGTGACGGCACGCTTCCCGACCAGTTGCACCATGTGAAAATTCGTCAGCACGTTGCCGTCCTTCCCCCCGACGTAAATCCGGTGTCCCGGCACGGAGTCGGTCACCTGGTCCGGGACGAACAGCGAGAGCGGGTTGTCGAGCGCCGCCTTGTAGGCCAGCTTCCCCATCTCGCTTTCGGCCATCGGGGCGATGCTTACATTGACCCAGAAGCACGCCGCCGTCAGCGCGGCGGCGAGGGCGAAGACCGGCGCGCAGATCCGGCCGATGCTCTGGCCGGCCATGCGCAGGCTGATCAGCTCGTTGTCCGCCGAGAGGCGACCGAAAACCAGGAGGATCGCCGTGAGGAAACCCCAGGGCACGGTGAAAACGAGGAAGAATGTGAGGATGTAGCCGATGAACCTGAAAATCACCTCCAGCGGGACCTCGCTCCGCACCAGCAGCCCAATCATCTTCTGGAGGATGTTCCCCAGCACGAGAACCACGCTCAGGACGAGGACCCCAAAGAGGGTCGAAAACAGGATCTGCTTCCCGATGTAGCGGTCGATGATTTTCAGCCTCATGCGCGATGGATTCGTCCGGAAAATCCGGGCCAACCTTTACCGCAGCATCCCGCCCCCGATCAACCGCCATTTTAATTGACGCCCGCCCCGCCCGCCATACCGTCTCCTCCAGAAACAGGGGTGCATTGCGCTGAGATCCTCTTCCACAAGGAACCCTTCGAACCTGATGCAGGATAACGCCGCCGCAGGGAGTTTTCTTCGCAGGAAGCCCCCAGCGTTCCCCTTCCTGAACCTGACTCCCGACCAGCCTGAAAACCGAAAACTGAACACTTCTCCAATATGATCGCCCCAGCCAAAGACGAGTCCCACCAGTCCCTCTTCCCCAACAGCCAGCGCGTCTACACGCCCGGGAAGATCCACCCGGGAGTGAAAGTGGCCATGCGCGAGGTCTCGCTGGCCGAAACCAGCCGCCCGGACTGGAGCAAGGAGCCCAACGCCCCCATCCGCATCTACGACACCTCCGGCCCGTGGGGCGACCCCGCTTTCAAAGGCGAC
>CAZKYJ010000352.1:0-5877 GCA_964556355.1 uncultured Verrucomicrobiales bacterium
CCGGCGCCGCCACCGAGCCCGGCGCCTGCAAATAGCGGGCGTCACTCTGGAGGACGGGAGACGGCGCCGTCGCGCAGGCCGAGAGAAAGAGGAAGACGGGAAGGAGGAATGCGAGTGATTTCATTTCGTTAATGCTAGAAAACCAGCATTTCGGATTGCGGTCAACGGAATTCTCGATCATGGTGGGATTGATGAACCCGACCGAGCCCGGCCAGCTCTCCAAGCGCGAGCAGCAGGTGATGGAGATCGTCTACCGCGACGGCCACCTGACCGCGCAGGAGATTCGCGAGCGGATGCCGGCCGCGCCGAGCGACTCCGCGGTGCGTGCGCTCCTTTCGGTGCTGGAGGAAAAAGGCTTTCTCACCCACGAGCGTGACGGGCGCCGCTACGTCTACCAGCCGACGGTGGCGACCTCGCGGGCCAAACGGGGCGCGTTACAGCGGTTGCTCGACACGTTCTACGAGAACTCCCCCGCCAAGCTCGTCGCTTCCCTGCTCGACCCGGAAGACATCCGGCTCCCACGGTCGGAGATCGAACGGATCCGCGCCCTGCTCGACGAGATTCCCCACGGGAAAACCCGGGAGAAGAAGCGGTGATCACCCCGGTTCAGATCGCCCTCGTCTCGCTCGTATACGCGGCGGTTGTCTTCGTCACGTTGCGGGTGCTGGCCATCCCCCGATGGCATCGTCCGCCCCTGCGGGACTTCGTGCTCCGGGCCGCCGTCACCGGTTGTCCCGGACGGTCGCGGCGTGTCCCCCCGCCCCATCGGCGATCGCCCGGCGCTCCTCCGCGCTCTGCCGCCGCATGGGCATGCCCCCGATCCCGGTCAAAATGGCTCTGTCAGGACGCATCGCAGCCCCGGGTCTCACGGGGGTTTTCCGCCCGCAGATCGTCCCTGCCCTTCGCGCCCGCCGCCTCGCTCGGCTCCCACGGGTTGGAGCGCCGGATCCTCGCCCTCCGGAACTCCCGGGCCGGCCGGTCGGCGCCACTGGCCACCGCCCTCGCCGCGGTCGTGCTCGGCGCCGCCGGGTGCTCGACCTTGGCCGTCGGCCCCGACGCCCACGAGGTCAGGCTCCGCCTCTCCGCGGATCCGTTTCCCGCCGCGCTCGACTAATCGCCCTCCCACGGATAAGGTCGGTCCCCCGACCGCCATGAAACCATCCGTCCAGATTTCGCTCGACCTCACCAACATCGACGAGGCGCTGGAGACCGCCGCCCTCGCCCTCCGTGCCGGGGTCGATATCTTGGAGGCGGGCACGCCGCTCATCCTCGCCGAGGGGCTGCACGGAGTCCGCGCGCTCCGCGAGGCCTTCCCCGGTGTCCCCATCGTGGCCGATCTGAAAACGATGGACGGCGGCTACCTCGAAGCCGAAATGATGGCCAAAGCGGGTGCCTCCCATGTCGTCGTCATGGCCCGCGCCCACGCCGAGACCATCAAGTGCGTCGTGCAAGCCGGTGCCGATTTCGGCGGCAAGGTCATGGGTGACAACATGGTCTGTTCGGACATGGTCGAGGGCGCTCGCTTCCTCGAAGACCTCGGCTGCGACTACATCGTCCACCACATCGGCTACGACGAGCGCCGGGGCATCGCCGCCGCCGGCCACCGCATGCCGAGCCCGCTGGACGACCTCCGCGCCGTGGTCGATGCCGTCAAGATCCCGGTGCAGGCCGTGGGCGGGCTCAGCCTGGAGCAGGCCATCCAATGCCCGCAGTACGGTGCCCCCCTCGTCGTGCTCGGCGCACCGCTAACCATCGATGCCGACGCGTTTAAGACCGCCGACGGTGACCTCGAATCTTCCCTCCGCCTCATCTGCGAGGCCATCCACTCCCAAGACGTCCCCGCCCGATGAACTCCCCTGCCGTCGTCAACTTCGCGCCCGAAAAAGGCTCCGTCGAGATCCGCGAGATCGCGCGCCCCACGATCGGCTCCAGCGATGTCTTGCTGGAGGTGGCCAACGTCGGGGTCTGCGGCAGCGACCTCCACCAGTGGACCGCCGACCACTCGTGGCCGGTCAACTACCCGGTCGTGCTCGGCCACGAGTTCGGCGGCCACATCGTCGAGGTCGGCGGCGAGGTCGAGGGCTGGCAGGAGGGCGACCGCGTCGTCTCCGAGACCGCCGCCGTCATCAGCGCGGACAACCCGATGACCCGGCGCGGCCTCTACAACCTCGACCCAACCCGCAAGGGCTTCGGCTACGGGGTCGACGGCGCCATGACCCGCTTCGCCCGGGTGCCGGCGCGCATCCTCCACCGCGTGCCGGACGCGCTCCCGTTCGAGCAGGCCTGCCTCACCGAACCGTGCTGCGTGGCCTACAGCGCCGTGGTCAAGAACGCGCGCATCGAGCCCGGTGACCGCGTCGTCGTCCTCGGACCCGGCACCATCGGCATCCTCTGTGCCGCCATGGCGAGGCTCTGCGGTGCCGAGGTCGCCATCGTCGGCCTGCCGCAAGATGGCCATCGGTTGGCTATCGCAAAACAGTACGGCTGCGACGTCATCGTCGGCCACCCGATGGGGTGGGCGCGGGAACGCGACGGGCTCGGCTGCGACGGGGTCGTCGATGCCGCCGGAGCCAGCGCGACTCTGAAGATTGCCCTGGAGATCGCCCGCCCCGCCGGTTGGATCAGCAAGGTCGGCTGGGGGCCGCAGCCGCTCGACTTCAGCCTCGATCCGCTCGTGCAAAAAAACGTCACCCTCCAGGGCAGCTTCAGCCACAACTGGCCGATCTGGGAGCGCGTCATCGCCCTGCTGGCGAGCGGACAGCTCGACGTCCGCCCCATCATTGGCGGCGTCTGGCCGATCACCGGCTGGCACGAGGCCTTCCAGCAGATGCACTCCGGGGCGGTGGTGAAATCGGTGTTGCGCCCGGTCTAGATCGTGGGCGGTTTCCGGCCGGGCAGACCGTCCCGGTCACGCGGCCGACTCACTTCTTGCCCCCGAAGAACGAGAGCGCGCCCGGCTCCTGCAGCACCGGCCCGCGCTTGGCCGTAAGCCCGCACACGTCGGGCGCGAGGCACTCGGTGTGCTTGTGGGCGAGCCGGAGGACGACGGCGCCGTCCGCCAGGTCGTGCCCCTCGATCGTGTACTGCGAGAGGACTCCCGCCTCGTATTCGATCTCCACCGGCACCGAGGTATCGGGCAGATAGCTCTCCGCCTTCTTCAAGATTCCCGCCATCTTCCCGGTCTCCACCCGGTGGTCGTAATCGTCGCCCACCCAGATCTGCAGCTGGCAGGCCACGGTCTCCCGCATGGTTCCCCCGCAGTCGAGGAACGTCTTCTGCACCCGCCCCACCTCGGTCACATGGAACGAAGCCGGCACGGCCGACCCGTCGGGCAGGCGGATCTGAAAGCGGCAGTCGGCGTGTTCGGCGAGGAGGGATTTCAGTTCGGCAAGTTTCATCGCGAACAAGGTAGCACCGATCCCGGCCCTTGACGCCGCTCCCCGCTCCGCTATGAAGATCCCCATGGACACCCGATGGGCGGCGATCGCGAACCTCGACGAGATCCCCTCGCCCGCGCTCCTGCTCTTCCCCGAACGGATCGACGCCAACCTGCGCCGCATGGTCGCCGCCGTCGGAGATCCCGCCCGCTTGTGCCCGCACATCAAGACCCACAAGCTCCCCCAACTCGTCGCGCGGCAGGTGGCCCTGGGGATCACCCGCTGCAAGTGCGCCACCATCGCCGAAGCCGAGATGGCTGCGGGAGCCGGCGCCACCGAAATCCTCTTGGCCACCCAGCTCGCCGGCCCGAACGTCGCCCGGTTCGACGCCCTCCAGCGCGCCTTTCCCAAGATCGCATTTTCCGTCATCGCCGACAATCGGGACACCCTTGAGATGCTAGACGCGACCGGCGAACCGGTCACCGTCCTGCTCGATCTCGACGTCGGCCAGCGGCGCACCGGAATCGCCCCGGACCCGGAGGCGGCCGACCTCTACCGCGCCATCGAACGCCTGCCCGGCCTCGTCCCCGGCGGGCTCCACGCCTATGACGGCCACCTCCACCAGCCGAGCCTGGCCGAGCGCGAGACGGCCGCCGCCGCGGTCAGCGCCCGCGTCCTTGCCTTCCGCCGGGAACTCGTCGCCGCGGGACTCCCCGTCCCCCGCCTCGTGGTCGGCGGCACCCCCACCTTCCCGTGCTATGCCCGCGAGCCGGAGTTCGAGTGCAGCCCCGGCACCTGCGTGCTCTGGGACGGCGGCTACGGGAGCAGGCACCCCGATCTCGGCTTCGACGTCGCCGCCCTGCTCCTCGCCCGGGTCATCAGCCGCCCCGGGAAGGGGCGCATCTGCCTCGATCTCGGCCACAAGGCGGTCGCCAGCGAGATGCCCCACCCCCGCGCGCTTTTCCCCGCGCTGCCCGATGCCCTGCCCGTCGCCCACAACGAGGAGCACCTCGTGCTCGAAACCGGCCGCGCCTCCGACCTCCCCGTGGGCACCCCGATCCTCGGCATCCCCTGGCACATCTGCCCGACCGTCGCCCTCCATGACCGCGCCCATATCATCGAGGCCGGGCGCCGGGTCGCGGAGTGGCCGATCGTCGCCCGCGCCCGCACGCTGACGCTCTGAAGCCCCGCGATCGCGATCAGTACCAATCCCGCTCCCGCACATCGATGCGCTCCGCCGCGGAGGCACCGGAATTGACCAGATCATCCAAGCGCGCAAGATCCGCGAAGCTCCCGTCCTGGTTGCGGTAGTGATAGGGATAGATGACCGCCGGTTGGAAAGCACGGGCGGCCGCGGCGGCCTCGTCGACGCTCATCGTAAACGGGATATTCATCGCCAAGAACGCGATATCAATATCCGCTAGCGCCCGCATCTCCGGAGTATCTCCGGTGTCGCCACTCAGATAGATCCGCGTCGTCCCGATCGTCACGACATAGCCGTTGTCCCGCCCTTGAGGATGGTTCGCATTGTAGGCGGGGACCGCATCGACGGTGAGCCCGACGACCGAAACGCTCCCCCCGTTCGCCACGACCACCGTCCGACCCCGCAATCCCGTGGCCATCTGATCAAACACGTCCCGCGGCGCGACGATCACGGTTTCCCCGCCGACGATCCCGGAGAGCGTCGTCGCGCTGTAGTGGTCTCCGTGGCGATGGCCGACGAGGATCAAATCCGGCTCGGGCAATCCGGCGTAGCCCGCTGCGCCCCCGACCGGATCGTTGTAGATCGTCACATCCTCCCACTGCATGACAAGGCTCGCGTGCGCGACCGGATGCACCGTGACAAGACCCGCGCTCGTCACAAAGTGATCTCCGGTGAGCGATGCGTCGCCCACCGGCAATTCCTCCACGCTATAGAACCGCTCTTGCCGGCCGGATGCCGACCCGTCGCGGTAGTCCAGCGAGGCCAGACCGTTCCCCTCGAGGGTCGCCATCGGCGTCCATGCCGCAAGGTCGTTTGAAAACGAAAGCCGGTAGCGCCTTCCCGCGCCCGTCGCCGCCAAGCAAATCCCGACGGCCCCGTCCTCTCGCGGACGGACGGAAAGGGTGTCACCGCCTTGGTCGGCTCGAAGCACGTAGAGCCCTGCCGCCAGACACAGCGGCGGAACCAGACAGAAAACGGATGACGAGTGGAGAGTCACGCTCCACGGAATGAATCACAGTCTGCACCCGACCGCGAGCAGAGAACCCCCGGCGCTAGCCCCCGTCGGATGCCGGAGGGATCCGACGGTAGGCGCGCCAGAGTATCCAGCCGAACGGTACCCACCAAATGACATCGTTGGTCAGGCAGACGAGGGCTGCTTCCACCGGCAGCCGCCCCCCCACGATCGAACCGACCATGCCGATCGGCCCCAAGACTTTTCCGAGGAGCCCCACGAGGACGATCGGCCAGTGCCGGAGCGGATCCAGCGCGGCGATGGCATAGCCCCAGGCGGCAAGA
>CAZKYJ010000353.1:0-5860 GCA_964556355.1 uncultured Verrucomicrobiales bacterium
CCCGGGCGAGGGACACCCAGCCATCCGGCGCTTCCAGAAGCCCGTCTACCGCGGCGGGCGCATCGCGCTTCAGCCATTCCTCGAAAAACTGTCGGCGATAGTTGTCCCGGTTTTTCCCGCTGAGGAACGCGAACCCGCCCGCCGGGTCGAGGGTCGACCACTCGGCCGCCAGCGCCGCGCGGAACGCCCGCCGCCGGAACTCGAACGGCAGCGCCTCGATAGCTTCGTAGATGGCGGGCATCGATGCGGGTCCGCTCCCGTGGATCTCGTGCAGCCGTCGCCACTCGGCCAGCAGGCCGCTCTCCGGCCAGGCCTCGTCCGGGGTAGCGGCCTGAGGCGGCGGAGCCGCAAGCGGGACCGGCGGGGATACTTCGGGTTCGACGGCCATCCGCGCGGTGTAGCCGATGGGCAGGCAGATGGCGGTGACAAGGACGGCGGCGGTGACAACAGGTGTGGAGGTAGTGGCCATGGCGGTGGCAGCTGGGGTGGTGGCGGACGTCGTGGTGGCGACGGTGCCCGCGGCGGTGAAAGCGGAGGCGGCGACGGCGGCCGGCGCCTTGAGCGCCCCGATGGCCGCCGCCACCGACATGGTGAAAATTGCCGTCGGACGCGTTTTCATAAGAACCGATTCCACCAGCCCGAGCATCCGGTCGCGCAAGAGCGCGCGCCCCCGCGCCAGGCGC
Organism: uncultured Verrucomicrobiales bacterium; assembly: GCA_964556355.1. GTDB lineage: Bacteria > Verrucomicrobiota > Verrucomicrobiia > Verrucomicrobiales > DEV007 > CAZKYJ01. Next base: position 684 of record CAZKYJ010000353.1, read on the forward strand.
TTTTTTGCCGCTTCCTCACCGAGGTCGAGCGCCTCGGCCACCCCGCGCACCGACTCGCCATCGCGGTAGTAGAGCACCAGCGGCAGCCGGTATATCTCCGGCAGCGCGGCCAGTTGCTCGCGCACCAGTTCTGCCTCCTCGCCGCTCGCCACGGCCTCGTCGGGAAGTATCTCCCCGTCTTCCACCTCCGCCATCGCGTCGATCGGAACCTCGATCTTCCGACCCCGTAGCCGCGTCAGGGCCGAGTTCCGCGCGATCCGCACCAGCCACGCCCGCAGCCGCTCCGGCTCGCGGAGATCCCCGATCTTCTGCCAGGCCACCACGAAAGCGTCCTGCGCCACATCCTCGCTGGCCGCCAGATCGTTGAGCACCCCGTAGGCTGTCCCGCAGACCACCGCCTGGTGTCGCGACACGATCTGGACGAAGGCCTCGCGCTCGCCGCGCTGCGCCCGCGCCACAAGATCGGCGTCCGCCGTGTCATCGCGCGGGTCTGGTCGTGTCGCTCCCATCAACTATCAGATGCACCCGATCGCCTTTCGGGGACACGGTTTTTTCCGAGCAGCGACCGCGGGAACATGGCTGGCGGATCCGAAGTGTTAAGGAGGGCGACGCGAGACAATCGCGAACGCGCGGGTGCCGCGTGCCGTGGAATACGCCGGCCCATGAAACCGGACCAGAGCGCTCGCCAGCGAATGCGGCACCGCATCACGAGGGGCACCGCGAATTCCTGGCTCTCGCTTCCCAAGGTGGGGCACCCCGTCTCCATGGCGGTGCCCCCCTTCGAAATCCGGGCCCCGGGAAGTTCAGGCGATCGAGTCTCGATCCGGCGGGATTGTCGCCTCCGACTTCTTCACCGGCGCCAACTACGGGCCGGACACCACCCCGGCCGCTCGGTGCCCCCGTGGCCCGTCCACGGGGGCTCGGGCCGTCAGGATGGCAGCCAGGGAACCTGCTGCCTTGAGCCGACCTCTCCCCGCGAATCTCGAGCGGATCGCCCTGAGAAAACTCCGAGCAATCTACCCGCAGCCTACGGCAGCAGCTTGCGCCGCTCGAGGCCGAGCATGCCGAGGCGGTCGGCGCGAAAATAGAAATCTTCGCGGGTGGCTTCGGATCGCTTGGCCGCGCCGTATTCGACGGTGATCTGCGCGCCCCAGGCGGCGGACTTAAAGCGGAGGATTCGGAAGATCGGTTCGCGGCGGGCGCGGAGGAAACAGTGGAGGGGAACGTCGGCGTGGTTGGCGTTCCAGAGGAGGTTGGCGGGCGGGAACCCGGGAACCTCAGCGAGGGCGGAAAAGACGGCGCGGATGGCCTCCTCGCCGTGGCGCCGGACAAGCTGGCGCGCGGCTCGCTTGGCGACCAGCCCCTCGATGTAGGCGGCGATGGGGTTGGCACGGTCCTCCTCGATCTCGCGGATGAGGGCGCGGGAATGCTCGGCCATCGCCCCATGGAATTCCTCGCGGCTCAGTTCCCCGCGGTCGTAGAGCCGGAACAGCTGGCGCGGGGTGGGCAGGGGCTCCAGGGTCACCGGCGTCTCACACGTCGCAGATCTCCACGCCGCTGCGCAGCGCAGCGATCTTGTCATCCCAGGTGGGGATGAACTCTTGGGCGACGAAGCCGCCGTAGCCGGTATCGACGATCGCCCGCATGATCGCGGGGTAGTTGAGTTCTTGGGTATCGTCGATCTCGTTCCGCCCCGGGACGCCGCCGGTGTGGTAGTGGGCGAAGTAGTCTTGCCCCCGGCGGATGGTGGCGATGACGTCGCCCTCCATGATCTGCATGTGGTAGATGTCGTAAAGGAGCTTGAAGTTCGCGCTCCCGATGGCGTCGCAGAGCGCGATCCCCCAGGCGCTGTGGTCGCACTGGTAGTCCGGGTGGTTGACCCGGCTGTTGAGGAGCTCCATGCAGATGACGACGTTTTTCTCCTCCGCCTTCTTCATGATGCGCTTCAGGCCGACGGCGCATTGCGCGATGCCCACCTCGTCGGGCAGCCCGTCCCGGTTCCCGGAGAAACAGATGAGCCGCTCCATCCCGGCATCGGCGCAGGCGTCGATCTGCGCCTCGTAGGCCTCGACCAAAGCGTCGTGATGTTCGAGGCGGTTCCAGGCCTTCTCGATGCCACCGACTTTATCCTCGCCCACGCTAGCGGTCGGGTTGGCGACCATCGCGCACGTCATCCCCTGCTTTCTCAGCGTGGGAAAATCGGCCGGCTGGAGGAGGTCGATCGAAGTCAGGCCGAACTCTTTGCCCGCTGTGCAGAGGTCGGCGAGCTCGATGTCAGGGTAGCACCACTTGCAGACCGAGTGGTTGACGCGCCCTTTGGCGCCCCCGCTGGCGGCGGCCTGCTCCGCGGCAGAGAGCCGGTGGTGCAGCGAGCCGGCGACACCGGCGATGGCGGCGGCCTGCGCCGAGCGCGTGAGGAAATTCCGTCGGGTGAGTGCCGGCGAGGGATCCGGAGGTGGTGGGGTGTTCATGGAGTGAGCGTAGGACCGATTCGCCCCTGCGCCAAGTCCGCCCTGCACGTTCTACGGGACGCGGAACTCGCGCTCGCTGTAGGGGTCTTTGACGAGCGTCCCCGGCGCGAGCCCGGCCACATCAACCATTTGCCCGCTGGCGAACGGGCTGAAGACAATCCCCCGCCTCCCGGGGACGGCGATCGCCACCGGAGGTTTCGGGGCAGCCGTCGCCGGGGGACCGGAAAGATCCGGCGTCCAGGCCTCAACCTCCGATCCGGCCACGTCCGGTGCCGGGTCGGAGGGCAGCGGGTCGGCGAAATCGGACACGGGCGCCGACGGGCGAACCCCGGCCGACACATCGCTGTCCGGGGAGTCGAGCAAGCGCTGCATTTCCGCCGTGACCGCCGCCTGGCGCGCCTCGGCATCCGAGATCCACGGTTGCTGCGGGGCGGACTCGGTGGTTGCTGCCGGCGCTGCCGACGAGCCAAAGTAGTCGCGCCCGGGAACGGGAACCGGCCTTTCGTCGCGGGCCGGTGGGGGCGGCGGTGGAACCGGCGCCGGTTGGTAGGCGGGCGGGCGGTAGGGCTGGGCAGCCGGGGCGGAAGGCTGGGCAGCCGGCTGGTACTGGGGCGCACTCGCGCGGTCGTTGTCACCCACGTTTTCCACGAACTCATCGACTTTCTCGAAGGTGTTGCGAACCCCTCGGCCGATCCCCTTTCCGACGCTCTTGACGCCGTCTTTAATCTTGGTGAACAGCCCGGCTTCAGAGGAAACCGGCATGAGCACGACCGCGCACCCGATCCCCAGTGCCATGAAGTATTGGCGATACCGATTCATAGTGCACTTTACGCCCGAACCGCCGATCCGGCGCGCGGAATCTCCGAAGCCGTTGGCCCGGACAATCGTATTTGAATCGGGGGAATGGAGATAGCACCCTAGCGCTCGCCTAGGCGGACGAAATCTCGCCCCAATCCCTTCGACGTGTCGCACCCACAGCCCCAACCCCGAACGCTCGCCGTCGCGATCATCGCGTCGCTGGTGCTGCACGTGGTCGTCGCGGCAGTCTTCGCGCTCCTCCTCGTCCTCTCGCCCCTGTTCGGCGTGGTCCTGCCACGTCCCCCAACCGCCGAACCGGTCGAGCTGACGATCGCCATGCCGGAGATCCTCATCCCCGAGGAGAACCCCGTACCGGAGATCCCGGAGGAAGAGGAGGAGGAGCCCGCACCTCCGGAAGAGTTCGCCGAGCTCCCCGAGGAGCCCGATGCGGGCAACCGCGCGCGAGACATCTTCCGCACCACTCAGAACGAGCGCGAAGCCGTGGCGCCGGAGAACGCGCGCTTCCAGTCGGACCGGAACACGACCGCCGCTTCCGAGGCCGAGGCGGTCGACGATCCGGAGAATGCCGACATGCCCAGCCAAGACGGCGAAGACCTCCCGTTCCTCGAACTCGCCCGACGGGAGTATGTCGATGGCGAACTCGCAGACGACGCGACGCGGGGCGACGATGGACCGGAGGACCCTTCGCCCGCCTCCCCGCTCTCGGTGCCCGAGATGATTTCGGCGCTCCAACCGCCCTCCCCGCTCCCCCCTTCCGAGAACCCGCAGGAGCCCGTCGAGGCCGACGGTGACGCCGAAACCGAAGAATCTCCCGACGAACCGAGCACCGGCCAAGAACTCGTCGCCCGTGCGACCCCACCGCCGATGTCGGAGCCGATCCGCGATCTCCTGACCGATCCCGCCGAGGAGCCGATTCCATTCGAGCAACTTGAACCGATGGACGAACCGGAGGAGGTCGAGGAACCCCTCACCATCCGCGAGCCGTTTTGGGAAACCGACGTCGCCGAGGCCGCCCCCGCGCCGCGGCGGGTCGACGAGACCGCCCTCGCCGAGGCGCCCCCCGCGGCCACGCCGCCGTCCGAGCCCCGGCCCCAACCCGGCGACCCGAACATCGACGAGACCGACATCTTCCAGCCGCACACGCCGAAGACCCACTTCCGCGGCGGCATCGGGCAGAAGGGTCGCGCCGCCGTGGGGGCCGAGGACACCCCCGTCGGCCGCTACGGCAAAGCCGTGACCCAGGCCGTCGAGCGAACCTGGCACCTCTACCGGATGAGCCATTCCGACTTCGTCACCTACGCTACGATCCGGCTCAGCTTCCAGGTCAACCGCCAAGGTCGTCCCGAGAACTTGAAGATTATTGAGAACGATGCGAACGCCATCATGACCGATTTTACCCTCAACGCGATCCTCGACGCCAGTATCCCGGCCATTCCGCCGGACGTCGCCGAACTCCTCGACGAGGGAAAATTCAACATCACCTATGACGTCATCGTTTACTGACCTCCGTCCCGTGTTCGCCGCTTCCGCCCCGGAGCCCAATTTCTGGGATTCCTACCCGCAGGCCGTGCAATCCATCGCCTACTTTCTGCTCTCGGGCGGGTTTTTTATGGCGCTGATCGCCCTCTGCTCGCTGCTCGGGCTCACCATCGTCATCTGGAAAGCCCTCGCCCTGCGTCGGCGGAACATCGCCCCGGATGAGCTCGCCTCGATCCTCGAGACGGCCGATACCCGCTATGCCTCCGGGGAGGCGGGTGCCCTCGCCTCCGCCGCACGGGGGAACGACTCGGTGCTCGGGCGTATCTCCCGCAGCGCCATCTCGGAGACCTTCGCCAGCAAAGAGGAGGCCGCCGAGTCCATCCAGGGCCGGGCGCGTGAGGAAGTCGT
>CAZKYJ010000354.1:0-5853 GCA_964556355.1 uncultured Verrucomicrobiales bacterium
GACCTCAACCGCCGCCGCGCCGACCTCTCCACCGACGTCTCCCCGTTCGTCTCCGCCCTCAAGACCGCCGAGGAACTCGAAGATCGCGACCAGACGGGATCCTCGCTCGCCTGGTACCTCCGGGCGAAAAAGATCTACCCCAACAGCGAGATCGCCAAGGAGGGGGTGGAACGGCTCACCGATCTGCTGCTCCGCGACTGACCCGCCAGCCCCGCCCGGAGCCCCCAACAAAAACAGTTGCCGTCGCCCCCCAGCAGTCGCTACCGTCGGCACCCATGAGCCTCCGCGACCAGCTACGTGAGATCCTCCCCGAGTTGCTGCCCGACAGTCCGGGGAATGCGATCAAGGGCACGGAACTCATCAGCGTGGTCAAGTTCAAGCTGAAGCACGACTACAGCGACGCCACCCTCCGCTACCACTTCTCGATCATGTGCTGCGACCCCTCGTCGCCGATCGCGAAAGTCGAGCAGGGCCAGGGCTACTACCTCCGGCCCCACGCGCTCAACAGCTACGGGGGACGCGCCAGCCCCCAGCGCACTTTCTTCACGCCCAGCCAGCCGAGCCTCGGCGAGGGCATCTTCGAGCAGGCGCCGGGCGTCATGGATCTCGCCATCGTCCGCGCGCTGAAATTTCGGGCGGTGCTGCTGCGCCTCGCCCGGGCGGCGGGACACTCGAGCTTCCAGTTCGACCAGGCGTTTTCTAGCGACGCACCGCTCTACAACGTCTGGAAATTCCCCGACATCGCCCTGGTTCGCTGGCACGTGGCACGCTCGGAGGAAGAGAACGGCGCCAGGGAGGTGCGGCTCGACCGGAGGAGTTTCGCCCTGCGCCGTGCCGCCGGCCTCCCCGCGTTCGCCGTGACGACGGCGAAGCTGAAGATGGAGGTGACCTACGGCGGGTTCCGGGAAGATTTTTTTCAAGCCCTCAGCCACAGCGCCTGGGCCTCGGGGGGCGAACTCGCCATCGCCGCGCCCATCGACGACGGGCAGCTGGCCGATGACCTCCGCGTCCTCGGCTCGAAGTATGGCATCGCCGTGACCACCTACGGCCTCGACCCCGCGGTCATCGACAGCCTGCCCGACGCCGCGCAGATCCGCGACCTCGACGGCCACGGCCTCGACGCCCTCCAAGACAAACTCGATATCCGCAAACTGGTCCTCGCCCCGGAGGCCCAACGCGCCACCGACCTCACCGCCCTCGAGCGCGCGGCGGGGGAGAACGCGGACGCCCAGCGCCTGCTACGACACCTGCAGGTGGTCACCGAGGAGGCCGGGTCGGGCGCCTGACCTACTGCGGTTTCGGCTCGACGAGCATGACGCGCAGGGGGACGCGGGTAAGCATCTCGTCGTCGGCGGAAACGTCGATCGAGAACTGCCCTGGCCTTTCGAATTTGAGCCCCTGGAGGTTGAGGACGATGTTCCGGGTCACGAAGTAGCCGTCGGCAGGGAGCTTGATATCGATCATTGGCTCGAAGGCCTGCATGAGCAGCTTGCCGTCGGCGTCGATGAATTTGATCGATAGCTTGCGCTGGCCTTCGTCGCCGGATTTGAAGCAGATCCGGAGGGCGAGCGAGCACTGGGGGTGCACCACGGGCGTCGTGCGCGAGCAGATGGTATCGAAGGTTCCGAGAACGCAGAGCTTCCCGTTGTAGTCCATCGCCGAATCACAAAGCGTTGCCACGTGTACATCCATAGTGTTGGTCTTCTATTGTTCGATTGGTTGGTGGTGGAGAAACTGAACCGTCGCCCGGTCGCGGGACGCCATCGACGACGTGGCGGGAGCTGGCCGCCCTGCTAGCCGCGGCCGCGCAGCCGGTTCCAGAACTTTCTCAGGCCGCTCGGTTCTTTTTTCGGCGGCGGGGGCGGGAGGACGACCGGCGGCGGGGGCGGCGGACTTGCCTTCTTCGTCCGTGAGGACCCGGAACTCGATCCCGAACTACCGCCCGAGGACGAGCTGTCGTCGTCCTCCTCCTCGGCCTCGTCGTCCACCTCGTCCTCGCGATCGCTGAACCGGTTGGCGACCTCCTCGTTCTCGTAGAGGCGGGTGAAAACCTCGTGGACCATCGGGGCCGCGAGACGGCCTCCGCTCACCGTCTCCCCGAGCCCGCCTTCGTAGAGCGTGGCGAACGCGTACTTCGGTTTGTCGCGGGGTAGGAAGCCGGCGAACCATGCCACCCGCCGATCCTCGCCCTCGGTCACCCACTGTCCGGTACCGGTCTTGCCGCAGATCTCGGCATACTCGATATCTGCGCGCCTGCCCGTGCCGTTGCCGGCGTGCACCACGTTGTACATGCCCTGCCTCACGATGCGGAGCGTCTCCTGGGAGAGGTTGACGTTGTTGCGGATCTCCGGTGGAAACGTCTTGACGATCTTGTTGTTGATATCCTGGATCTGGCGGACGAGGCGCGGCTTCCGCACGACCTCGCCATCGCCGACCGCAGCCATCATGCGAGCGACCTGGAGCGGGGTTGCGTTGAGCGCCCCCTGCCCGATCGAAAGGTTGGCCACCGTCCCTCCCCGCTCGACCGTGCCGTCGTCGGGCACGTTGCCCGCTTCCTCGTAGATCGGGAGGCCGGTCTTCTCGCCGAGGCCGAGCCGGCGCGAGACGCTGAGGAACTGCTCGGCTCCCATCTTCATGCCGACCTGGTAGAACCACGTGTTGCACGAGCGGGCGAGCGCATCCACCACGTTCATCGATCCCTCGCCATTCTTGTTCCAATTCTTGAACGAGCGGTTGCCGATCCAGTAGCTGCTCGGGCACCCGTACTCGCTCCACTCGTCGACCGTTTCCGTCTCGAGCGCGGCGAGCGCCACGGGCACCTTGTAGGTCGATGCGGGCGGGTAGATCCCACAGAAGGCGCGGGCGAACATCGGGTTCTGGTTGTCGTTGACCAACGCGCTCCAGGTCTCCTGGGAAATGTAGGGGATGAACTCGTTCGGATCGTACATCGGCCACGAGGCCATGGCCAAGATGTCACCCGTCTTGATCTCGATGATCACGAAGGCCCCGCGCTTCACGGTGGTCTGGAGGGCTTCTTCGGCAAAGGTCTGCAGATCGAGATCCAACGTGGTGACCACATTGTCGCCCTGCCGCGGCTGGCTGATGAGGTACTCCCGGATTTTTTGACCGTCGGAGTCGAAGAGGTGGTTGACCCGGCCAGCCGTACCCTGGAGGTACTCGTCGAAGGCCTTCTCCAAGCCGTCCCTCCCTTCGGTCTCGGGGAAGAGCGGATCACCGTTGGTGATCGTTCCCACGGGGAGAGGCCGGGTCTTGCCCACGTAGCCGATGATGTGCGATGCGAACTTGCCGCGCGGGTAGATCCGCGTGTAGGCGGGCGTCAGCACGAGACCTTTGCCCTCGCCCGTGATGGGTTGGACGGCCTTGACCTCCTCGTCTTTCAGCATCTCCGGGAAGGCGAGGGGTAGCCAGCGGCGGTGCTCGTAGTGGCGCAGGACGTCCTCGTCACTGATCGCCCATCGCCCCCCCAGCACAAGGCTGGCCTTGCGGAACTCGTTGTGGGCGAACCGGAGCACGTCCGCATCCTTCGCGCTCTGCATGAAGGGGAAGTTCAACGAGAGGTAGTAACTGACTTTGTTCTGCGCGAAGGGGAACCCGTTCCGGTCCACGATCTGGCCGCGCGGGCCGGGGATCGAGAGGACGATGGTGCGCGCGTCGGTCTGCGTCTTCCAACTCGCCGGGAGATCCACGACCTCGCTCGGCACGACCTCGCCCTCTTGGGCGCCGGCCAGCGCCGCCGTCCCGACCATGGCCGCGGCCAGGCCCCGGAGCGCTCGCCATCTCGTCTGTTTTCTCGCCGTCATCGTGGGCGACCACCATGCCCCAAAAGCTTCGGGTTGTCGAACCACCGCGAACCGCCGCCCCTTCACCGCCGCCGTTTCTCTTCGACGCTCCTAACCGATGGCTTTAAGGTAGCCCCCTCCCCGCCCCCCGATGAATCCCCGGCTCCTCCCGCTCGCCCTCGTCCTCATCCTCTGCCTCGCCGCCGCGCGCGCGGAGGAGACGATCCTGCAGTATTTCAATACCCCGTGGCCCGAGATCGAGCGGCGCCTCCCGGAACTTGCGGAGGCCGGATATTCGTCTCTCTGGCTTCCGCCGCCGTTCAAAGGCGCCTCCGGCACGTTCTCGGTCGGCTTCGACACCTTCGACCGCTTCGACCTCGGAGACGTCGATCAGTCCGGCACCGTCCGCACGAAATACGGCACCAAAGCGGAGCTTCTCTCGCTGATGCGCGCCGCCCACCGCTTCGGGCTGAAGGTCTACTTTGACAACGTGATGGCGCACAACGGGGGCAACCTCGGCAAGACCGAAGTGGGGACGCTCTTCCCCGAGATCCCGGGCTTCGTCCCCGAGGACTTCCACCTCGTCCGCAAAGAGGACGGCGGCTGGCGCAAGGCCAATGATTCGATCAACTACCAGGACGAGTGGCAGGTGCTCAACCGCAACCCATTCGCCTGGGACATCGCCCAGGAAGATCCCAACACCTCCTTCGACCCGGACGGCCAGCAGGAGGGCGCGGACTACCCGAAGTTCTCCGGCATCCGCCACCCCGGGCGCACCGACCTCTACCCGGACGGCGACCTCGTCGTGGCACGCGACTTCGACCAGAACCCGCTCCACACCTTCGCCGACAACGAGCCGTTCGACGATACCGGCTACGGCGCATCCAACACCGGTGCCGGCAACGGCAAGTTCGATTTCGAGGACCTCGACGGCGACGGCCAGCACGACGCCGCCGAGCCTGCCGAGCCGTTCGCCGACACGGGGATCGACGGCAGCAACCCCGCCCGCCGCACCGCCGCCTGGGGATTCGGTGATGGCATCTACAACATGGGCGACCCGGTCGAAGAGGACGTCAACGGCATGCTCCTGCGCGCCCTCCGCTGGTTCGTCGACGAGGCGCACCCGGACGGGTTCCGGCTCGACGCCGTCAAACACGTCCCGAGCTACTTTTTCGGCGAACAGAATCCCAATAACAACCCCGACCGCTCGGGCGCCGGCTACAACGGCCAGGCCCAGGTGCAGTTCAATATCACCCGCGGCCACACCGACTGGGGGAACCACCGCGACTCCAATTTCACCAACACCCTCGCCCGCGATGACATGCTCCTCTTCGGCGAGCACCTCGGCGCCCCGCCCAACCCCGACGACTACCTTGCCGCCGGCATGCGCATCGCCAACGACGACTTCCTCAACCGCGTCGGCGGCTTCGGAGGCATCGGCGGGAACCTCTCCGGCTACGACCAGCCGAATTTCCACACCTACGGGACGACCGTCACCGCCGTGGCCTACCCCCTCTCGCACGACAACAATTTCATGTCCGACCAGGACCGCCCCGCCGCCCACCAGTACATCCTGACCCGCGAGGGGCTGCCCATCATCTACACCGACGGCTACAACCAGGACGGGCCACCCAGCTTCTTCCCGAAACCGGCGCGGATCCCGTTCCTCGGCCAGTTCGGCGCCCGCTGGGTCACCGGCCCGCTCGCCGTCCGGCGCGACTTCGTCCGCGGCTCGCAGATCCCCAAATGGCAGGACCAGAACTTCGCCGCCTGGGAGCTTCGCGACAAGCGCGAGAACCCTTCCATGACCGATGCCGACGGCACCACCGTCCTCATCCAGATGGCGCGCGCCTTCACCGACGGCCAGGGTCGCGAGGTCGTCACCACCTTCCCCCCCGGCGCGCGCCTCCGGAACTACTCGAACCACGGCGGGGGGTTCCACGTCACCGTCAACGCCTTCAACCAGGTGCGCGACGACGGCGGCAACGCCCCCATCGTCCCCTCGGGCGGCTACTTCGCCTTCTCCTGGGACAACCCCCGCCTCCCGCAGGTC
>CAZKYJ010000355.1:0-2281 GCA_964556355.1 uncultured Verrucomicrobiales bacterium
AAATCAGCCCCGCGACGGCACGAAATCACTGATCCACGGTTTCAGGCTAATAGCTTCGTAGGTCGCTGGTGTCGTCGGTCACGTAATTCCCCAGGGGTTGGCGTCACGTTATTCCCCAGGTGTGGGCCTCGGTGATGGTCTTACCGGGGCGCGGTGAGGTTGTCTACTTGGTGGTGCGGCCGGGTCGTTTCCGGGGTCGGTAGGACGGTCCGTCCATGAGGACTTGGTGGCTGGTGTTGATCAGCCGGTCGAGCAGCGATTCGGCGACGACGGGGTTCGGAAAGAGCGGGTACCAGTCCTTGGGGGTGCGGTTGCTGGTGAGGATCAGGGGTTTGCCGGCGATGGCTCGGTCGGAGACCAGATCGTAGAGGTCGTCGGACTGGGTGGTGGTGTGCTCGCGCATGGCGAAGTCGTCGACGATGAGGACCAGGGGGCGGGTGTATTCGCGCAGGCGTTGACCGATGGTGCGGTCGGCGTGCCCGCCAGCGAGGTCGGCGAGCATGCGTGAGCATTTGACGAATCGGACGTCGCCGCCCCGGCGGGCGACGTGGTGCCCAAGTGCTTGTGCGACATGGGTTTTCCCTACCCCGACGGCGCAGGCGACAGACTGCAACAGCTTCGCGCCGTACTGCCGTGCGAGATCACGGTAACCGATTGCGCGCACCCATTGCACGGGGAACAGTTGCGGGCGTTGTCATTTCGTCGGCGACAGGGCGTGCTGAGACTGGTGGTAGTGCTACCGGACGGCACGCCGGGCATGGTGGTGGCCGACGCGACGGATGTGTTCGGTAGCGACGCCGCAGTGGTGGCGAGGTTGGTGACGACGTTGTCGGTCGAGGGGGTTCGGCGGTTGCGGTCGCGGCTGGCACGTGACACCGGTGCTGCGTCGGCGTCGGGCGTGTCGTCGTGACAGGGTCCGACCAGTTACGGCCTGGATGGGCAAGGCTCACCTCACTGGATCCGCGCCAACGAGACCAGGAGGTGAGCCGTGCGAGGAGTCAGGATAGCGGCCGCGGTGCAACTGCGGCTGCCGTGGGAGCAGGAGGAGTGCGTCGCCGGGAGCTGGGAGCAGCTGCCGGAACCCACACGGGCGCAAGTGTTGTCGCTGCTGGCCCGGATGATCGCCAGGGGTGTGCTGGCCGAGGACGGCAGCGATGGCTGAGCTGAGCAAGATCGGGCCCGCGCATCTGCGGCGGGAAGCCTGGGTGTATGTGCGGCAATCGACGATGACGCAGGTGCGGGAGAACACCGAAAGCCTCAACCGGCAATACGAACTGGCGCAGCGAGCGCGGCACCTGGGGTGGCCAGCTGACCGGGTACGGGTGGTCGATGACGACCTGGGCTGTTCGGGGGCGGATGCCAACGCCCGCACTGGGTTTCAGGGATTGGTCGCCGCGGTCGGGCTGGGGCAGGTCGGCCTGGTGCTGGGCATCGAAGTGTCTCGGTTGGCGCGCTGCAACGCAGACTGGTATCACCTGCTGGACCTGTGCGCGATGACCGACACCCTGATCGCCGACACGGACGGGATGTATCACCCCGGTGACTACAACGACCGGCTCGTGCTTGGGTTGAAGGGCACGATGAGCGAGGCCGAGCTGCACGTGCTGCGGTCGCGGCTCGATGCCGGGCTGCGGCACAAGGCCGCGCGGGGCGAGCTGCGCCAACTGTTGCCGGTCGGGCTGGACTACGACGAGGACGACCGGGTGGTGCTCAGCCGGGATGAGGCGGTCCGCGCCGCGATCACGGCTGTGTTCGACCGGTTCGACGAGCTGGGTTCGGCACGTCAGGTGGTGCTGTCGCTGCGCGCGGATGGTCTGCGGTTGCCGCGCCGGTCCGCCGGCGCGCGGGTCATCCGCTGGGCCGAGGCGACCTACCCGGCGGTCCACGATTTCTTGACCAACCCCGCCTATGGTGGGGCGTACGTGTTCGGGCGAACGAAGGTGAGCCGGCGTCTGGACGAGGCCGGCCGCGTCGTTACCCGCGATCAGGAATTGCCGCGTGAGCAGTGGGAGGTGACCATCCCGGATCATCATCCCGGCTATGTGTCCTGGCAGACCTATGTGGCCAACCGGGATCGGTTGCGCGCCAACGTGCATCCGTCCCGAGGACAAGGTGGCGGGGCGGTGCGTGAGGGCCGCGCGTTGCTGCAGGGGCTGGTGGTGTGCGGCAAGTGCGGGCGGCGGATGCTGGTCGGCTACTCCGGCCCGGATGGGCGGGTCCCACGGTATCTGTGCGCGCAGGGACTGCGGTTGTACGGCTCGGCGCGCAGCTGCCAGAGTCT
>CAZKYJ010000355.1:2291-5849 GCA_964556355.1 uncultured Verrucomicrobiales bacterium
CCGCTGTGGTCGAGGAGATGTTCACGGTGTTGGCACCGGCGGCGTTGGCGGCCACCGCCGCCGCGCTGGCCGAGGCCGAGGATCAGCAGGCCCGGCGGGTGCGCGCGTTCGAGTTGGGCGTCGAGCGGGCCCGTTACGAGGCCGAGCGAGCCCGTCGAATGTCGATCCCGAGACGAGCGTGTCTCCGCCAGCGGCGGCCGGCGCGCCGAACGAGCAGCCGGTCAGCTCCAAGATCGTCTGGGAGGAGACGTTGACCGCAAGGGCCGGACCGGCGGCGAACTCGCACTCGGTGAGGCGAAGGGTTCCACCGGTGCCGGTGAGATAGCTCGCGGCGTTCCCGCCGAACGTACAGCCGTGTGCCCGAAACTCCGAGTTCTCGGAGGTGACGCCGCCCGCGACGAAATCCGAGTATGCGAGCGAGTTGGAAGGGGAGCGCGAGTCGCGGAAGCCGACAGCGTCCCAGGTGGCGGCGCCTGCCGGATCGGGGCCGAGGTAACAGCGATCATAGCGGGTTCCCCCGGTCGAGAGGGTGCCCTCGCAGACGATCGCAGCGCCCGCTGAAAAGAAGATACTCGTGCCGGCCTCTATCTCGAGATGGGAGCCGGCGGGAACGGTCAATTGTCCGTCGACCGTGTAGGGGCCACCCGACGCTGTGAGCACGGTGGTTCCGGCGCCGACGGTGAGCGGCGCCGTATCCGAATCATCGTACCAGACGTCGAGGGTGCGGCTTCCGATGAGGGTACCCATCGCGTCGAAGGACTCGACAGAAACGCGATTGATTCCCGGGTTCAGCGGCACGTCGGCGATCGCCCACCCCCCGGTCGCCGGGTCGAAGTCCGCGGCCTCGCCATCGACGTGAACGGTGCGGGTGAGCGTCGGGTCCGCTTCGCCGGATAGATTGGTGGTGGGGGTGAGGGTATAGGGAAACCCGCCTAGCGAGGGGAGCGGGGCGGCGGCCGTGAGATCCCGGTGGATGACACTCGCGATATAGTTCCTCCGCTGAGCCATGAAACTGATGATCGCATCCACGGTGGCCGCCGGAGCCCAGTCGCCGAGGCCGTTGCGGACGATCTGCTCGAACCGGGCGGCGGAGAACGTATCCCGCATGAGTTCGTCGAGCGCGGCGAAGTAGCGCTGCCGGATGGTTCCTTCGGCGAAGAACGGGACGAGCGGCGCGAGGGAGCTTCCCGACGAGGTCATATCGAAAATCGTCCGCTGCGGGTCGGTGATACGGGAGCCGTCGCCGAAACTCAAAATGGTATCGAGGTCGTGCGGAATGATCTTCATGCGAGGATCGGCCGCGCCGAAGTAGATGCTGTAGTCGTCATCCACCCCGTTTGAGAGGTTGGTCTCGCCGTTGGCGAGGAGCGTCATGATGCCGAACCAGCGCATCCACTGGTCGATGTCGGCGACGGTGGCCACCTGGTCGAGGTAGTCGGGCGCCCCGGCGGCATTGTTCATCACGTCGAGGAAGTGGTCGAGATCCGACCAGTCGGCGGCGGCGCGGTTGCTTCGTTTGAGCCAGCCGTCGGACTCGTAGGCGGGCACGTTCCCGGAGAGGAAGCGCCAGTCATTGTCTGGCCGCACCTTTTTGTAGGCGTTGCCCCGGTCGTCCGCGGGAAAATGGCGTTCCACAAACTCGGAGCCGATGGGCTCGACGTGCACGTAGGAGCCATATTGTTCCTGCGCCCCGGTCGCGCGGTTGACCCCATTGCGGCGAACCTGGACTCGCTTGACCTCGGGGGTCGCAATGCGCGCGTCGAGGAAGAGCTTCATGCCGATGAACTGGAGCCAGGTGAACTGGGTGTTGAGGTTGAGGGCGGAGCGGCCGCTGAGGGGGTGGTCCCCGGGGAGATTAACGCGGAGGGGTGGAGGGGTGTCCCCGCGCGAGCTGGCGCCCCGGATGCGGGTGCCGCAGCGGTAGCGGATCTCGTAGCCGCCCGCGGATCTCGCGATGAAAGTGGTGTTCATCTCGGCGTTGCTGCTGCGGTTGATCCCGGTGAACTCGGTGTTCTCCTCCGCCGTCATGACGAGCCGGTAGAACCCTTCAGCCAGGTCGTCCCCTTCGGCATCGACCTGGAAATGGGCGTTGGCCCCTTGGGTTCCCGACGAGTCGGTGGCGCCGGGCCAGGTCCGCGTGTTCGAGCTGGCGTCCGTCGCGGCCACGTAGAACTCGACAACCGTGCCGGGAGCTTGCGGGGGGATCGTCGCGGAAAAGTGACCGCTGCCATCGGTGGCCATCGGCGCGGTCTGGAAGGCTCCCGGTGCGCCGGTCGATATCCGCCAGCGAAGCGTGACCGCCAGCGTGGCATCCGCCAGTTCATCCATGACGGTCGCTCCGACGGTGACCGCATCGCCGGGGCGCGGGACGGCGGGGCGGTGGGCGACATCGAGAATGATCGGGGCGCTATCGGTGGTGGCGACGCTATTTGCTGCGCCGGGAGTTCCGCCGACCGGGGTGCTGGCGTGCCAGTTTTGGCCGTGGTCGTTCGAGAGGGCGGTGGCGCGAAGCTCGAGCGACGGGCCCTCACCGTCAGCCAAAGCCTCCCAACGCCAGCCGGTGTGGCCGCGGTCGGGGAGGCCGGGCCGCCGGTCTGCCCAGTCGCCCTCATCGGAGTAGCGGACGGAGTCGATGACGTTCGCGGCGCCGTCGCTGAGTTCGACCGTTTCGCCACTGTTGCTGAGCTGACCGGACCAGCCTCCCACCACGGTGGCCACCACACCGGGGTAGGCGGCGCGGAAAGAGGCCTCGTCGGCGGCGACGACAAGGAAGTCCCCGGGAGGGATCGCGGCGGCGGGGAGCGTGAAGGCGATGCCCCGGGTGAACCGCCAGCCGCCGACCTCGACCGGCTCCCCACCCGTATTGATGAGCTCGATAAACTCCCGACGGGAGTCTTCCGGCTCGCTTGCGCCGTGCGCCGGGTGGAACATGATCTCGTTGATCACGATTTCCGCTGGTGCGTGCGCTACGAGGGAGCAAACGAGGAGGCAGAGCGCGCAAATCAGCGGCGGTCGGGAGGGGCGTGTCATGGGCAGGAACTGGGGGTTCCCCGCGGCACCGCTCCGGGGCGGGGACGGGGACTATACCCCGGAAACCTTGGAACCACCGTCTTTACTTGGCCGGGGATGTGTTTAACAGTGCCGCCATGCGCAACGCCAACCCCGACCTGGAGATCCCCCCGTTTCCGATCGAGGAACTCCTGTCCCAGGCCGACCGAGACGCCATCCGCTCGAGTGCCGAGTCGATCGTCACCGATGACGGCGAAGAGCCGACCTACCGGGTTCCGACAGTTTCCAGCCCCGAGAAGACAGCCCTCCTCAACAAGATGCGCGGGCTCGATGGGGCATTTTTGGACGCTGTCGAGCCGGTCGCGCCATTTGCCGACTACGGGACCCAGTCGGACAAGGAGGCTGAGAAAGCCGAGGCCGGAATTCCGTCCGTCGCACCGACGGAGCCCGCGGTGGCGGCGCCCCCGGAACCGGAGGTCGCACCGACGGAGCCCGCGGTGGCGGCGCCCCCGGAACCGGAGGTCGTGCCGCCCGCCGAGCCCGCGGCGG
>CAZKYJ010000356.1:0-5844 GCA_964556355.1 uncultured Verrucomicrobiales bacterium
TACACCGGCACCACCTGGTGGAGATGGACGGCACCGGGGGATGGGCAGTGAACCATCACCGGTGACAATTCGCTGGGTGGCAGTTACGACCTCGCCGTCTACACGGGAACGACCCTCGAAGGACTGATTCGGGTGGGGGAGCGATCCGGCTCCCCCCTCGCCGTCACTGTCACCGCGGGCACCTCCTACGCCTGTGCCCTGGCGCGGCAGGCCGTCTCCAAGCTCGATTTCACCTTCCGCCCCCATCCGAGCAACGACGACTTCGCGAACCGCTCGTTTCTGGGCTCCGTATCCGACCTGACGGTGAAAGGCACCACCGTCGCGGGAACCCGCGAGGGGGGAGAACCGTTCCACGGCGGCGACAGCTCGCAGGGCCCCTCGTCCTGGTGGGAATGGGTGGCTCCGGTGGACGGCGTCTTCTCGTTCGACCTGGTCGGATCGGCCAACCGCGAGTGGATCGTGGCCATCTACAAGGGAACGAAAATCGATGCCCTCACCGAGCTCGCTGTCCGGCCCAGCTACCTATATCTCAACCAGCCTATCTTATTCCGTGTCGATGCGGGCGAGCGCCTCCTCATCGCCGCAGCCCGCTCGACCACGGATCTGGGCGACGACCTCTGCCTCAACCTGAAGTTCGACGCCGTCGCCAACAACGACCTGCGGGAAAATGCCACCGATCTTGGATCGGCCGCTCCGATCCAGTTTCATGGATCGACCATCGCGGCCACCGACGACGGTGGCGGCAGCGACCGCACCATCTGGTACCGGTGGATTCCACCCTCCAGCGGAATCGTCACTTTCCTCGTCGACGAATCCGAAAGCGCTTGGACCGGACGTCTGAACGTGTTCCGGGAGTTGGCCAACCCCAGCATCACGTCGGTGGGCTCCAGTTCCTCCGAACGGATCGAAGTCCCCGTCAATGGCGGAAAGCCCTACCTTTTGGAAGTTCGGAACTCCGTCAACCAGGGTCGGACGATGAATATCGACCTCACCTTCCTCCCCGCCCCCTCCAACGATGACTTTGCCACTTCGGCTCCGCTGGTCATGGGGCCGACCGCCTTTGATCTCACCGCTTCGACGGTCGAGGACAACGAGCCGGGGAGCTCCGTGGACCAATCGCTCTGGTGGTCTTGGACCGCGGTCGAGCCGGGCGCGCTTCACCTTAGGATAGACCCGATTTCCTTCGTCAGCCTCGAGGTCTTCGAGGGGGACAACCTCCGCTCCCTGACCCGCGTTGTCCCCAGCTCCGGCACCATCGCCACCAGGTGGGGCGAAACCTACTTCGTTCGAGTTTCCTCGCGTTCGTCCGGTTCAGCCAACGGCACCTTCCACACCCGCTTCGTACCTTTCGATACCGGGCACGACCAGTTTGCCGACGCCCACGACCTGGGATCGGACTGGTCTGCCCACGGCGCGGCCAGCCTGGAGGGCACGACGATCGAGCCCGACGAACCGGGCATCTTCTTTGGAACCACGCAAAGCGTCTGGTGGAAATGGACGGCTCCCGCCCAATCGGTTTTCTTCCTCGACCGTACCTCCTTCCCCAACACAGGACAGCTGCGCATCTATGTCGGCACCGATTTCGCCGATTTCGCCAGCCCTCCCACGGCCTACTTTGGCTACCCAGCAAGCGCCGGACAAACCTTCTATTTTACCTACCAGAACACCACCGCCGGGGAGACCAACGTAAGCTTCTCGCTCACTGCGTTCCCGACTCCCCCGCCCAACGATCATTTCGCCGATGCCATGGACCTCGGCGGAGTGGGCGAATGGAACGAGGAGATCAGTTTCGTGGGCGCCTCCCGCGAGGCGGATGAACCCGAACATCTGGGCTCGACCTTGCCACACACCCTCTGGTGGAAGTGGACGCCGTCCACCGATCAGAACGTCTCCCTCACCCTCGACTCCCCCTCTCAAATCGCGGTCTACACGGGCTCCTCATTGACCGGCCTGACTCCCGTCGCCTCCGACGGCACCAATCCCGTTGAGGTCCTCTTCCACGCCTCGGCAGGAGTCACCTACACCATCGCCTGCGCCGCGCAATCCCCCACGCGTGCCGCCTGGTCGCTCCGGTCATGGTCGCCGCCCCCCGGAGACAGCTTCGCCTCGCCTGTAGAGCTCGGCTCCGCTGCGCTCTCCACCCTCCAGGGCGACCTGTCCCTAGCCATCCCCTCCCCCGATGACCGCGGCGCGGTCTCTAGTTCCCATAACCGCTCCCTCTGGTTCCGCTGGACCGCCCCCTCGAATGGAAGGCTCGACCTGGATCGCGATTTCTTCTCGGGGGGCGAGATCCGCCTCTTCGAAGGCGACACCTTGCCCGCCCTCGTCGAACGGGACGCGGAGCCCTATTTCGTCACGGCAGGAAGGGAATTCCGCCTTCTCGTCCAAGGGCAGGCCAAATCGTCATTCGCGGAGGAACTCCGCTTCACCGCCGCCCCGCCGAACGACCGTTTTGCCGA
Source organism: uncultured Verrucomicrobiales bacterium (assembly GCA_964556355.1). GTDB lineage: Bacteria > Verrucomicrobiota > Verrucomicrobiia > Verrucomicrobiales > DEV007 > CAZKYJ01. Next base: position 2,460 of record CAZKYJ010000356.1, read on the forward strand.
CGCCACCGATTGGGGTTCCCAAACCAGCGCCAGTGCCACCTTCGACATTGGTGCCGCCACCCTCGAACCCGGCGAACCCGAACTCTTCAATCCCGCCCCACCCCAGGTCGGCTCGGCCTGGTGGCAGTGGACTGCCCCGTTCGACGCGCTCGTCACCATCCGCGCGACCTTCGACAGCCATCAGAACACGGCGCTGGCCTTCTTCGAGGGCACCGATCTGGACACCCTTCGAGAGATCGGTCGCACCACCTCCAGCTCGTCCATCAACTACCAGACCACTGTCACCGCCGGCACCACCTATTCGATCTTGGTGGGCTCCGGGAATTCCATTTTGAGGACACCTTTGAGTCTCGATCTCGACGTGACACCAACCCCAGCCAACAACCTCTGGACCACTGCCGCCGACCTCGGCAGCGACACTTCGGCCTTCGGCACCGGCACCAACGTCGATGCGACCCCAGGGGAGCTCGCGGAGATCACCGCCCGCGGCGCTACGGTCTGGTGGAAGTGGACCGCCCCGACTGGGGGAACGGCGATCGCCCTCGGCGACATCCGGGTCTATTCGGAACAAGTTCTTGTCTTCCGGGACGCGGGCGGCTCCCTCGCTCCGGTCGTCGGGAGTCGCTACGATGGGGGCAACTTCGGCTCCGGAGAAACCTGGGTCGCCAACCCCGGCGAAACCTACTACATCGCGGTGGCCGGCACCTTTTCTTCGGCGATCGGCCCCATCGACGTCGCGGTCTTCCTCATCGACCGCCCGGATAACGATGACTTCGCAGGGAGCATCTTTCTCCCCTCCACCCCTGGCGAAATCGCCGGGACCACGGTAGGCACCACTTTGGAGGCGGATGAACCGGTTCACTGGGACGCGGGCTATGGCCCGTCGGCATGGTGGTCCTGGACGGCTCCCGCAACTGGGATTTACCGGATCGCTCTCACATCCGATGTCACCACCGTACTGGCTCTCTACACCGGCACAGGTCTGACCGGACTCACCCTCGTTGCGACTTCCATCAGCGGCGAACTCGTCTGGGTCGCCGAGGCGGGGAGCACGTACCATCTTGCCACCGCCAGCCGCTACGGCCGCCAGGGCGACTTCCTGTTTTCACTCTCCCCATTGCCCGACGGCTCCAACGATGACTTCGCCGAAGCCCTCGATCTCGCCACGACCTTCCCGATCCAGATCTCCGGCTACAATCCCGGAGCCACCGCCGAACCGGGCGAACCGGCACACGCTGGAAATCCGGCCGCCCAATCGCTCTGGTACCGCTGGACCGCCCCAGCGGATGATTTTATTTCCATCAGTGACCGGGCTGGCATTCCGAACCTCTCCATCGCGGTCTATACCGGCAACGCCCTCTCCGACCTCGTGCCGGTTGCCTCCGGTAACGGAAACAATGAGGCGCTGTTCGCCGCGTTGGCGGGCCAGAGCTACTGGATCGCCGTGGACAACCACGACGGCGCTGCGGGGATCTTCGACCTGCAACTCCGCCGCCTAGATCTCTCCAACGACGACTTCGACAACGCCACGGTCCTCGACGATCTCCCCGAGGAGATCAGCGGCGACATCACGTTCGCGTCCTCCGAAACGGGCGAACCGTCCCCTCAGTACCAATCGCTCTGGTGGGAATGGACACCGGCCAGCACCGCCGACGTCAGTCTGAGCCTCACGGGAACATCTTCAAGGGTCGCCACCGTGTTCTCCCTACCCGTGGGGGCACCCCGCACGCTGGGGCTCTTGAAGAGGCTGGCGACCTTCAGTTCCAGCGATGTTCTGTACAATCCTAGCATCGGAAACACCTACTTCTTCCGGCTGGGATCGACCACTCCGGGAAGAAGAGGGGAAATCACCTTGCAGTTCTCCCGGAACACCACTCCGAACACTACCCCTGTACCTCCCCCACCTAACGACCACTTCGCCGATCGCATCCGCCTTGGCAGCCCCCTCCCGGCGCAGGGCGCTGTCGATATGGGCGCCCCCACCAACGAAACCGGTGAACCGGTTTTCTCCTCCATTTATGGCAGCGCCTGGTGGAGCTGGATCGCCCCGGAGTCCGGCCTCTACCGGATCTCGTATGCCCATCCGAGACTCGTCTTCCCCGTAGCCGTCTACACGGGGACCGAGGTCGATTCCCTGGCGGTCGTTTTGTCCCCGACCTACTTGGGACTCTTCGAGGCGCAGGCCGGTGTCGAATACCAAATCTCCCTTCTCGCCCGCTCCACCCTCGGCCGATCCTACGACCGGAGCGGCAGGATGGTCGGGTTCACTCTCACCCGCGCTACGGATCCGGCTCCCAACGACGCATTCGCTGACAGCATCGACCTGGGCTCACCAGTCGACTCGCCCATCGTCGGCAACAATGTCGGGGCGGGTTCTGAGTTCGGAGAACCCGACCATGGAGGCTTCGCCGCGGAACGCAGCGTCTGGTATTCCTGGACGGCACCCGATTCCGGAGTCTTCCATGCCACCCCCTCCCCTGCATCGGTGCGGATCGGCATCTACACCGGCCCGACCCTGGGTGCCCTCACCGAAGTGGCCGCCGGCAGCGGCCCGATTCACTTCACGGCGACCGGTGGAACCACCTATCACCTTGCCCTCGACGCCAGTTCTGCCGTCTACTTCTCCCTGAATTTTTCCGCGGCTCCACCGCCCCCTTCCGAGAACGATTCCTTCGCCGACGCCCATCTCCTCACCGGCCGTCTCCAGACCTTTACTGCCAACGCTTCGGGAGCAACCCTTGAGCCCGGCGAACCGATCCACGGAGGGAACGGCCATGCTTCAATCGGTTCCCTTTGGTGGAGCTGGACAGCTCCCACCGACGGTCCAGTCTCGATCTCCGCAGGAGGTGCAGCTCATCTTTCACTCTACATAGGAGAGTCGTTCGAAACTCTCGTCCCCTTGGCGGCTGGCACCTCCGAAGTGATCTTTCATGCCATCCCCGGAACCACCTATCAGATTGCCGTAACCAGTCGGTATTTCGATGTGTACGCCCTCACCCTTGACCAGACGGCCACCGCCCCGGCCAACGACCAGTTCTCCAGGGCCAGGCTCCTCTCCGGAACCAACGCACAGGTCTTTGGAACCGTCGTGGGGGCGACGACGGAGCTCGGGGAACCACGGCACGTCAGGGACAGCACTCTGCCTCGCCACTCGGTCTGGTACCGGTGGGTTTGTCCGGAGGATGATCTCTACACCTTCCGCCAGTCCGAGGTCTTTCAGGCCCGGATCGCCGCTTACACCGGCACGGAGATCACCGACCTCGTCCCGGTTGGCTACGGCCGCGAGGAACTGTCCTTCTTCGCGACCGCGGGAACCGAATATTTCATCGCCATCGCCTACCTCTCCGAGCCGGCGCTATTCATCCTCAGCTTCGACCGAACCGGC
>CAZKYJ010000357.1:0-5843 GCA_964556355.1 uncultured Verrucomicrobiales bacterium
GTCCTCACCGAGATGCAGATGAAGAGCCTGGCCACGGATGGTGCCGTCGATCACGCCGACTTCCTCGAACGGGTCGATACCCTCAGCGCGCTCGACAAGAACGTGCTCATCACGAACTTCTTCGAGTTCCACCGCTTCGCCGCCTACCTATTCCGCTACACCAGCAACATGATCGGGATCTGCATGGGCGTCGCCACCCTGCGGGAGATCTTCGAAGAAAAATACTACGAAGACCTGGCCGGCGGGATCTTGGAATCCTTCGGGCGACTCTTCAAGAACGACCTCAAGCTCTACGCCTACCCGACCCGTGAGGCCGTCGAGGGCGGCTCCGTCATCTCCACCGCCAACCTCAACGTCGCCCCACACCTCCGGCACCTCTACAACTACCTCACCGACAACCGGTTCATCGAAGGGCTCCGCGGCTACGACGAGCGCTGTCTCACCATCTACGCCAACGACGTCCTCAACCGGATCCGCGACGGCGATCCCACCTGGGAAGCCATGGTGCCGCCGGTCGTCGCCCACCGGATCATGGAACGGCGGCTCTTCGGCTACGACGGGCCGCCCCCGCCGCGGCGCGAATCCTACCTCGCCCAGCGCGACCCGCTGCCCGGCGAATCGACCCCGCCCGAAAAAATCCCCGTCATCGACGAGACCCAGCTCCGCGATGCCGCCGGTGGCGACCCCGACCTCGCCGCCGAACTCCTGGCCGGTTTCGAGCAAGAGGTCACCACCCAGCTCTACCAGCTCGAGGCCTACTTTGCCGGCGAGGACGCCGCCGCCATCCGCGAGGTCGCCCGATCCATCCGGGGCACGGCCAGCACCCTCGGCTACCTCGGCTTCCGCGGGCTCGCCGTCATCGTGGAGGAATCCGCCCGCAGCCGCGACGTCGGCGCCTGCCGGGCGATCAGCGAAGGCTTTCCCGCCGCTCTCGAGGAACTCAAATCCGCCATCGCCTCCATCGACTGGAAGAAACACTAACAAACCTACTACTAAGACCTATGGGAGAAAGCCAAGGAATCATCCTCATCGCCGACGACGGCCGCGTCATGCGCACCGTCCTCAGCCGCAAGCTCACCGAGGCCGGCTACATCGTCAGTGAGAGTTCGGGCGGCCTCGAGGCCCTGGAACTCATCGACACCGCCGGTCCCTTCGATCTCCTCATCCTCGACATCAGCATGCCCGACCTCAGCGGGCTCGAGGTGCTGAAAAAGATCCGCGAGACCCGCTCCGCCACCGACTTCCCCGTCATCATGGCCACCGCCAACGACGAGAACGAGGACATCGTCGAAGCCTTCGACCGGGGCGCCAACGACTACGTCACCAAGCCGATCAACTTCCCCGTCCTCCTCGCCCGCATCGACACCCACCTCCGCCTCAAGCGCACCACCGAGGAACTCCGGCAAAAGCTCGCGGCGCAGGGGGTCGCCGCGGCCGACCGCTGAGCGTCGCCCTCCCGATTTTTATGCAGTACCATTGTACTGATGCTAAATCGATCCCCCGGCATCGCCGGGGGAGAATTTGATTGACCTCCCGCCGGGCATCGCCCTACCATCCCCGGAAGATGCCGACGGTGCATTTCACGCAAAACTTGCAGCGCCACGTGGGTTGCGATTCCTGTCAGGTGGAGGCGCACACGGTGCGGGTTGCGTTGCGGGCCGTCTTTGCCACCAACCCCAAGCTCGAGAGCTACGTCCTCGATGACCGCGGAGCCGTCCGCAAGCACATGGTCGTCTTCGTTGACGGCGAGGAGATCACCGACCGTACGATGCAGGCCGATCCCGTCGGATCCGGCTCCGAAATCTTCGTCATGCAGGCGCTCTCCGGCGGCTGATCTGGCCCCTTTTTTCTATGATGACGCCCATCTATCTCGGCACCCGCAAAGGCCTCTTCAAATACTCCGGTGGCCGCATCACCGCCCTCGGGTTCGAGGGCGTCCACATGCCCATGCTCTTGCCGGACCGCCGCGACGGGAGCGTCCTCGCCGTGGCCGAACACGGGCACTTCGGGAGCAAGGTGCACCGTTCCCGTGATGGCGGTGCCTCGTGGGACGAGGTCGGCACCCCGACCTACCCCGAGCAACCCGAGGGCGCGCCCGACGACCTCTGCCCGATGCGGAAGACTCCCATCCCGTGGTCGCTGGAGAAGATCTGGTCCCTGGAGAGCGGCGGTGACGACCGGCCCGGCCGCCTCTGGTGTGGCACCCTCCCCGGCGGGCTCTTCCGCTCCGACGACCACGGTGACAGCTGGGAGCTGGTGCGGGCACTCTGGGACCGGCCCGAACGCAAGCAGTGGTTCGGTGGCGGCTACGATTTCCCCGGAATTCACTCGATTTGCGTCGATCCTCGCGACAGCGACACCGTCCGCGTCGCCGTTTCCTGCGGCGGCGTCTGGGTGAGCAAAGACGCGGGCGCCTCGTGGGAGTGCAAGGCCGACGGCATGCGCGCCGACTACCTCCCTCCCGAACTTGCCGGCGATCCCAACACCCAGGACCCCCACCGCATGGTGCAGGGCACCAGCGATCCCGATACCTTCTGGGTGCAGCACCACTGCGGGATCTTCCGCTCCACCGATGCCTGTGAAAGCTGGCACGCCATCGACAACGCCCGCCCGTCGGGCTTCGGGTTCGGCGTTGCTGTCGATCCCCACGATGCCGCCACCGCGTGGTTCGTCCCCGGGGTGAAAGACGAGGTGCGCATCCCCGTCGATGCCAGGTTCGTCGTCACCCGCACCCGCGATGGTGGCGCAACCTTCGAGTCGCTCGCGGACGGGCTCCCTCCCGGCGATGCCTACCACCTGGTCTATCGCCACGGCCTGGAGATCGACCCGGCGGGCCAGCGTCTCGCAATCGGCTCAACCACCGGCTCGGTCTGGCTCAGCGACGACCGTGGCGAGCGCTGGGAGCGCCTCACCAGCGACCTCCCGCCGGTGATGTGCGTGCGCTTCGGGTAGCCGCCTCACTTCACTTCCTTGAACGTCCCCTTGCTGTCGGCGGAGAGTTTTTGCATGAATTCTTTTCCCGCGTTGGAACGGTAGGCGATGGTGTTGATGACGGCGGTCTTGTCCCGCTTCTCCTGGAACTCGGCGACCATGGCGTGGATCTCGTCCTCGCTCTTGCCGGTGGGGCGCCCGTCGGAAAGAAACACGATCATCTCGGGGTCGTCGCGGAAGGCCTCGGTGAGGCCCAGGTCGGTGCGGGTGCCGCGGTGGATGCCATCGTCGGCCACTTCGACCTCGATGGTGCCGTCGCGTTCGACGCGGCGGACCGGGCCGCGGCGCTTGACCCACTCGGTGATGTCCTCGATGGAATCGGCGTCGGCCGCCACCAGCCGGCGGCGGTAGGACTTGGTATCGCCCCCGAAGACGATGACGTTCACATGGGTGGTCGGCTTGAGGGCGGCGAGCGCTTTGACCAGCTCGTCTTCGACGCGGAAGTAGGCGTTTTTCAGCCCTTTGCCAGAACTCATGCTGAGGGAGACATCGACCACGAAAACGATGCGGGCGGCATCGGTTTTGATGCCGAAAAACGCGGGCCCTACCCCATCGCCGCCCCCGAACATCCCGCGGAGGCCGGCACCGAGGCCGTCGCCCATGCTGCCGAGCGGATTGCCGGTGATCGATTCCTCGAGGGGCACCGGGATGGCGACGGCACTCACGGCGGTGGTGGTAATCGTCGGGATGGCGGCGGCGCTGCTCGGGTTCGGTTTCCGCTTCTTCGGATCTTCGATGACGCGTTTCTCGTCGGGGATTTGAACCGGCGCCGGCACGTTGACCGCGATGATCGATATCTCCGGTTCGGGCGAACGGAAAACGATGACGAGACCGAGGACGACGAGGATCACGACGTGTAGCAGAATCGCGATCACCATGGCGCCCGTCGCGGCCATCCTCGAGCCAGGTCGCGCCATCGGCGGTGGGGCGCCGTCTCCGGGCGGGTCGAGGGGGGTGTCGGATTTCATGCTGGATGGCGGGGCGGGACGGCGACGCGAGCCCAAGGTGTCATCAAACCGCCCTCCGCGCCCGAGAAAAATTCCCCACCGCCCGCGCGCGCAACCGGTGCGCCCGGCGAACCCGACAGATGGGTCCGATCCGCGATCCCTGATCGATCTCCCATTGCTCCGGGCCCGATGCTCGCTAGTTTTCCCGCCTCATGGCCGAAGAATTCACCTACCGCGAAGCGGGCGTTGATACGAAACACGCCGCCGCCCTCGTCGGCGACATCGGGAAACTGGTGGCGCGCACGCAGACGAAACGCTCGCTGTTCCAAGCGTTCGGGCTCTTCGCGGCCAGCTACGACCTGAGCGGCTACGACGAGCCGGTCATCGTGACGGGCTGCGACGGGGTGGGTACGAAGATCGAACTCCTGCTCCAACACGACCTGTTGGAGGCGGCGGGTAAAGACCTCGTGGCCATGAGCGTGAACGATATCCTGACCACGGGGGGCGATCCCATCCTCTTCCTCGACTACATCGGCATCCCGAAGATCGACGACGCGCAGATCACGCGGCTGATCGCGGGAATGGTCGATTACCTCGAGGCCTGCGACTGCATCCTCGCCGGGGGCGAGACGGCCGAGATGCCGGGGATCGTGCCGGACGGCGTCATCGAGCTTTCCGGGTTTTGTATCGGGGCGGCGGAGAAGAGGGCGCTGATCGATCCCTCGACCGTCACGGTGGGCGATGCGCTCATCGGCTGGCGCTCGGACGGGTTCCACGCCAACGGCTGGAGCTTGGTGCGGCGGATTTTGGCGGCCAAGCCCGGGCTACTCACCGACCGCGAGCTGGAGGAACTACTGGCGCCGACCCGGCTCTACCACGAGGAGGTGGCCGCGCTGCGGGCGGCGGGCGTCGGAGTCAAGGCGATGGCGCACATCACCGGCGGCGGCCTGCCGGAAAACCTCGAGCGCCTGCTCGGCGATAACGGCGCCGAGCTCCACATCGGCGAGTGGGACCGCGGGCCGGTGGCCAAAGTGTTGGCCTTCGTGGAGACCCAGGAGGCGGTCAATACGTTCAATATGGGCTACGGCTGGGTGGCCGTCGTCCCCGCGGGCGAGGCGGATCTGGCCTGCGTGCACGGCGGCCAGATGATCGGCAAGGTGGTGGCCGAAAAGGGCGTGCGGGTCAAAGTGGGGTAGCCCCACCATGGCGCGCGCAGCGATGGCCTGGATACGGACGCCGGTGCTCGCCCCGTTCCTGCGGCAGCGAAAGCTTTGTTTCGCTCTGGGGATCGTGGCGTCCGTTCTGGTGGTGGCGCGCGGGTTCGGGCTCGGGCTCTGGATCTGCCCGTTTGAGCAGGCATTCGGTATCCGTTGCGCGGGCTGCGGGATGACCCGGGCGGCGGGGTGCCTCTTGCGCGGCGACCTCGCGGGCGCGCTCGCGTTCAATGCGCTCTCGCCGTTGGTCTTTGGGGTGGGAGTCCTGGCGCTGCTGACTCTCGTGTTGCCCGCGCGCTCCCGCGATGCGCTGATCGGGTGGATCGAACGCGCCGAGCGGAAGACGGCGGCGGGATTTATCTTTGTGGTGGCCGCCCTGATTTATATGTTGACGCGCAACGTGAGCTTCTGGTAGCCATACCGTATGATGGATACAACCGGTGCCGAAGTTGGAATGTCCTTGCTGGGGATGGTGGGGTTCGCAATCTGTGGGATCGCCGGGATCATTTCCCTGGTTGGGATGATCATGGTGATCGTCAAGGTCTTCGAAAAATCGGAGGGGTCTGAGGGTGTCATCGCCATCATCTTGGCCATCTTCTGCTCGCTCGGCCTCTACATCTGGGGCTGGGTCAAGGTAAAGGAGTGGGACGCGAAGAAGGCGATGACCATCTGGACTGTCGTGGTGATCTTC
>CAZKYJ010000358.1:0-3076 GCA_964556355.1 uncultured Verrucomicrobiales bacterium
CAACGGGTTCCCTTCCGGCACGATGCGGATTTCGGCATCGAGCACTTGAACGGCATCTATCTGGTCGAGTTTTCAGTGGAAGCGGACGGTCCCGGCGGTGTGAACGAGCCGGGGTATCTAGAACGGCTGGAAGTCTTCACCGCATGGCTTCGCGAGCAGCCCGAGGTGCGACACGTCTACAGCTACGCGGACATCATCAAGCGCCTCAACAAGAACATGCACGGGGACGAGCCTTCTTGGTACCGGATTCCCGAGGACCGCGAGCAGGCGGCTCAGTACTTGCTCCTCTACGAACTGTCGCTTCCTTTCGGACTCGATCTCAATGACCGCATCAACGTCGACAAATCGGCGACCCGCGTGACGGTGGCGCTCGATCAGATTCCGACGAGCCAGGTGCGTGCGGTGAATGAACGCTCCGAGGGATGGCTTAGAGGCAACACGCCGCGGTTCATGTGGGCCGAGGCGACCGGCGCCACCGTCATGTTCTCGTTCATCTCCGAGCGCAATATCGAGAGCATGCTGGGTGGGAACGTCCTGGCGGTAGTCCTCATTGCCGCCATCATGGTCCTGAGCCTCAGAAGCATCGGGCTCGGGATGATGAGTCTCATTCCGAACGTCGTGCCCATCCTCATGACGTTCGGCGTGTGGGCTCTGCTGGTGGGTGAGGTCGGGATGGCGGCCGCGACCGTCTCTGCGACATCACTCGGCATCGTCGTCGATTCCACCGTGCACTTCCTCTCGAAATATCTCCGCGCCCGTCGAGAGCTCGGTCTCGATGCACCCGGTGCCATCCTGTACACCTTCCGCACCGTTGGCATGGCCATCGCTGTGAACGCTGTCATCCTCTCGTTCGGGTTCGGTGTCCTTGCCGCCTCGACGTTTCGCATCAACTCCCAAATGGGTCTTTTGACCGCCATCGCCATCACCATTGGGCTCGCCGTGGACTTTCTTCTGCTCCCGGCGTTGTTGCTCGCTGGACAAGAATTCCGGAAAGGAGAAATGGACAATGAATATCAAGTCGTTACCGAAGTTGGCTGAGTATCTGATCCTTGGCGCCTTGCTGGTGCCCATGGCCGCCTTCCAGGTTGGCGGAAACGCTACACCAGAGGAGAAAGGTTACGAGATCGCGGCGCGAAGCGACCGGAGCGACCGCGGTTTCGGTGATACCACTGTAGAGCTCGAGATGATCCTTCGCAACAAGGCGGGCAAGGAGTCTCGCCGCGAGCTCACCATCAGGGTTCTCGAGGTCGAGGACGAGGCCGTAGGGGACAAGAGTCTCATCTTGTTCAAAAGTCCTCGAGACATCGATGGGACGGCGCTTCTCTCACACGCCAAGATCCTCGAACCCGATGATCAATGGCTGTATCTTCCGGCGCTCAAGCGCGTGAAGCGCATTTCGTCCGTCAACAAGTCCGGACCCTTCGTGGGCAGCGAGTTTGCCTTTGAGGACCTCACCGCTCTCGAGCTCAATAAATTCGATTACAAGTACCTACGAACAGAGCCATGTGGCGATCTCACTTGCGATATCGTCGAGCGCTACCCGAAGTACGAGCACTCGGGGTATACCCGTCAGGTTTCTTGGATCGATCAGAAGGTCTTCCAGAACCGAAAGGTGGAGTTCTACGACCGCAAGGATACGCTTCTAAAGACCCTGACACTCGAGGACTACCGACTGTACGAGGACGCCTACTGGCGCCCGCAGGCCATGTTCATGGAGAACCACCAGACCGGAAAGAGCACTGACCTGATTTACTCCGAGTACAAATTCAAAACCGGCGCCAAGGACGAGGACTTCGTCAAAGCAAGTCTGCGCCGGGCGCGGTGAAGGGGGAGGGCATTATGAGACATAAAGTCGGATTGGCAATCTGGTTGGTGGGCGTCGCGCTCGTGGCGGGACCCGCCAACGCCGGCGAGTGGGATTTCACCGGCCTGGTGGCCGGAGAGTTTCGGGGATTCTTCCAGGTTTCTCAGTTCCCCGGCCAGCTTCACGGCTCTCAACCCTCCATCATTTTTAGTCCAGAGCTGCGCTACCTATCGGCGAGTGGAAGGCACCAATTCAATGTCCTTGCCTTCGCCAGGCTCGACGGCCGGGATAGTAAACGGACTCACTACGATCTCCGCCAGGCTTACTGGCGCTACATCGGCACCGGCTGGGAAGTTCTTGCCGGGGTCAACAAAGTGTTCTGGGGCGTCACCGAGTCCCGCCATCTGGTTGACATCGTGAACCAGATGGATTTTGTCGAAGACATCGACGGTGAGGACAAGCTCGGACAAGCGATGCTCAACGTGAGTTTTCAAAAGAGCTGGGGAAATATTGGGGTGTTCGTGATGCCCGGGTTCCGGGAAAGGACCTTTCCGAGTTACGGTGGGCGCGTCCGGTTTCCTCTACCGGTCGACGAGGAAGCCGTTTACGAAAGCTCGGCCGGAAAGCGTCACATCGACTATGCCCTGCGCTACTCCCACTACTTTGGCGATTGGGACGTGGGCGTGTCTTTTTTTCACGGGACGAATCGAGAGCCTCGGCTCCTGCCCAACGAGAGTGGTACGGCTCTGGTCCCCCACTACGGTGTCATCGGCCAGGTCGGCGTTGATCTTCAGTACACGAAAAAAGCCTGGCTTTTCAAGCTCGAGAGCATTGTCCGGGAAGGCCACGGAACTCGTTTTGCCGCGGCTGTGGGCGGGCTCGAATACACCTTCTACCAGGCCTTCGATACCGCCGCCGACCTCGGTATCCTTGTCGAGTACCTCTACGATGGTCGAGACTCTCAGGCACCGGCTACCGTTTTCGACGACGACATTTTCTTTGGCGCCCGCGTCGCCTTGAACGACGCCCAAGACACCCAGGCGCTGGTGGGCGCCGTCGTGGACCGCAACCACGGGTCGACGGCGGTTTCTATCGAGGCGGAACGCCGACTGGGCCAGCGTTTCAAGATCGAGCTGGAGAGCCGGCTCTTCTTTAACGCCGCCACCGGCGACGTGCTCAGGAGTTTCGCCCGAGATGACTTCGCGATCGTCCGCCTGTCCTGGTTCTTTTGAGCGCGGCCCGGACGCTCGGCACATGATTTTTCCGATACAT
>CAZKYJ010000358.1:3086-5828 GCA_964556355.1 uncultured Verrucomicrobiales bacterium
ACCTGGGAGGTGGCAAAACGGCTCCAAGGCCGCCGCAGGGGCAACGCAGGAGTTAGACGGGCTATCTGTTCGGATAGCACGGGTCGCGTCGCCACGGGCGCAGCCAAGTAAGTCGGGATGGACGATGCGCCAACCCATATCCCAGCGAGGGGCCTGATTACCCCGATCCTGGGTCGAGCGCTACCGGTAGCATCGGCTCCGGACGCGGTGCGGCCCCGAGGTGTCAACAGCTTCGTGGGATGGGACACCCTAGGTGAACAGGAAGAGGTTGACGCCGGACCTTCGGTACCCTCGCTCCGAGACGAGCATGTCTAGGGCGAGCGTGGCCAGGTCGTCGGCCACCGGATCCGCTCCCGGTCGTCGTTCGAGGTAGAAGAGTTTGAGGTACTTCGTGCATGCCTCGCAGACCTCGGCCTTCACCTCCCCGAGGTCCCCTTCGAGCGAGAAGTACGAGATGCCTGCGGTCGAGGCGCAGTGCGAGCACTTCAAACGCGTGAGGTGCCATTGTGAGCCGCATAGGGAGCACACGAGGTAGCGCAATTTATCCTCTCCGAGCACGACCGCGGCGACCGGCGGCAAGCCGCACAGCGGACAGCCTCGCTCCGCGCGCTTCACCTTCGACGGAGGTATCCGCGCCGCCCGAGCGGCAAACTCGACTTGCAGGGCGGCGGCCGCGAACGGCGCGGCCGCGAGGTCGAGCCCGGCGAAGTCGCCTGACAGGATCCTGCTGGAGAGGTTGGCCAGACCCTCGCGTTCCATTCCGGCGAGGCGGGTGAGCGCCTCCCGGGCCGCCGCCGGAATGTGAACTGACTCCAGCTCGCCCACGATCGTCCGCACCGCCCCGATCCACTCGTCGCGAGGCCAGGCCGAGGTGCCGAGAGGCCGCACGGCCGGCAAGTCGCCGCGGTCCGCGGGAACTGTAAGCGATCCTGCCGCCACGGCCTGCGCGGCGCCCAGCCGTCCGCAGAATTCCAGAAAGTCACCCAGGGCGTGACCCTCGGCGAGCTCGTGAAAGCGCTGGGCTCGCCTGGCGAATTGGGCCGGGCCCGGGTGCGGTCTCAGGTAGGGGATCTCGCCGAGCTCTCCCGCGCCCGAGAACGGCGGCAGGGTGTTCACGGATCTTCCTTGGCCGTTACCTCCCGGTACCAGGCGGGGTGGTGGAAGCGGGCCCAGGCCCGGCTCACGGTGCCGCGGACCATGGCGCGCACCGCGCCCTTGGTCCAGTATGCCGCGTACCAGTGGATGCCGATACCCACGAACATGATGAAAGCCGCCGCGGCGTGGATGAGGCCGGCAACCCGATGCAGGAGAGGCGGGAAGGCCGGGGCGAACCACGGCTGCCACGTCACGATGCCGGTAAGGAAGAGCACGGCGATGATGGGCACCATGGACCAGAACATGAGCTTCTGGCCACCGTTGTATTTGTGATTGTCGAGCGCGGGGTGCTCGTTGCGCATGTACGACCACATCTTTCGGACCCACTCGGTGTCCACCGGCGACCACCGGTTGTTGTGCCACTCCTGCGCGGCGTACGGGTAGAAGAGGATCACGAGCACGACTCCGGCGATCGGGTGGATGAAGCGCATGAACTGGCCCCCGCCGAAGAGGAACGAGATCCAGAAGAACAACGGATGAAACATGGCCAGGCCGGAGAAGAACAGGAACATGAAGGCGATGGCGATCGCCCAGTGAGTGATCCGCTCCCCGACCGGATAGCGCAGAATGAGGTCGCCGTCCGTGTTGGCCATGGCTACTGCTCCTCCTTCTCTTCGGGGACCTCGAGCGGGCCGTGACGCATGTAGTGCAGGATGCCTGCGACGAGCACGGAGAACATGGTGGCGACGCCGAAGCCCCGGGCAAAACTGCTTCGCCACAGCTCCACGATCGGGCTCACGCGCGGGTCTTTCGGAAGCCCGTAGGCTTCGGGACGGTCGCCGTGAGGCAGCACGAAGAACACATGCGTGCCGCCGACCCCCGGTGGATCGTAGACCGCTGCATGCGCAAAGCCGCGCTCGCGGAGGTCCACGAGGCGGTGACGAGCGAGCTCGAGCATGTCCTCCTTGGAGCCGAAGGAGAGCGCCTGGGTGGGACACGTCTTGATGCATGCCGGCTCGAGGCCCACCGCCACCCGGTCCGAGCACAAGGTGCACTTGTAGACCCGCGAGTCCGCCCGGCGCAGCCGCGGAATGTTGAACGGGCACCCCGAGAGGCAATAGCCGCACCCGATGCAGTTCTCCTCGTGGAAGTCCACGATGCCGTTCGAGTACTGGACGATGGCCCCCGGGGCTGGACAGGCCCGCAGGCAGCCGGGGTCGCTGCAGTGCAGGCAGCCGTCCTTGAGGATGAGCCATCGGAGGCGGCCATCGATCTCCGTCTCGTGGAAGCGCATCAGGCACCAGCTCTGGTCCGTGAGGTCCGGCGGGTTGGTGTAGCTCCCGTCGCTGACCCCGACCCGGTCCCGCAGGTCGTTCCACTCCATGCAGGCGGCCTGGCACGCCTTACAGCCGATGCAGCGCGAGACGTCGATCAGCTTGCCGACTGCGAGCCGCTTGCGCGCGGAGGGCGGCACTGCCATCTCCGCCGACTGCCGGACGACGTCGAGCGATTGGCTTGCCATAGCGCCCTCCTCAGGCCTTTTCGACGTTGACGAGGAACGCCTTGAACTCCGGCGTCTGGATGTTCGCGTCGCCAACGAACGGCGTGAGCGTGTTGACGAGGTAGGACGGCCTGGACATTCCCTCG
>CAZKYJ010000359.1:0-3149 GCA_964556355.1 uncultured Verrucomicrobiales bacterium
ACACGCTCGTCGAAGTCATGGTGGCGCTCGGTGTCCTGCTGGCCGGGGTCGCCGTGGCCGCCCAGCTGACGCTGACGATGCAACAGCAGGAGGAGGCGAACGCGTCGGTCGCCCGCGGTATCAGCTTGCTGGAGGGTGCTCACACCCTCTACCAGCTCGGGCTGTCCCCGGCGGAGGCCGCCTTGCTCCTTCCCGCCGACTCCGCGGTGACCATCACGTCCACCACTCCCGGCCTGACCATCCCGTCGGAGGTCCCCAGCCTGGAAACCGTCGGCTGGCAGGCGGAGGTCGATGTCCTCCGTGGTGACGGGGCCGCACGCCGTACTATTTCCCTCCGGTCCGCCCGCCCCTCAATCCGCTAGTGTTTCTCGCCCACCCCGCACGCCCATGTTCAAAGAAGTCACCCTCACCAACCTGAATACCAATCGCTCGGCCAAGATTCTGGTCGAAACCGACTCCGACGAGAAGGCTCTCATCGGGGCTGGCAAGGCCGCGAACGAGACGGCCAAGGTCAAGTCGATCGAAGGTCTCGACGAAGGGATTCAGCGGGCGACATGCAAGAAAGCCTCCCTCGACGACCGCGTGGCCCTTTTCCGCGGCGTCGCGCGGTGCCTCGATCGGAACATCTCGACCATCAAGAGCTTTTCGCTGCAGGCGAACCGCGTCAAGAGCCCGCGCTACCGCGGGGCGATCGCCGAGATTTCCCACCAGATTTCGACGGGGGAGAAGGTGAGCGACGCGATGAAGACGTTCCCGGATCTTTTCGGCCCCGAGGTGCTCGCGCTGATGAGGGCGGGGGAGGAGGCCGGACAGCTCCCCGAGGTCTGCCAGCAGGTCGCCCAGGGCCAGAAAAAGACCCTGCGGATCATCAAGAAGCTCAAGGCGGGCATGATCTACCCGTGCGTCGTGCTGGTCATGTCGATCGGGGTCATCATCACCATGAGCTTCACCCTCGTCCCGGCGGTCTCCAAACTGTACGGGTCGATGGGGGTCGATCTCCCGATGGCCACCAGAATGATGATGTGGTTCTCGGACCTCCTCATCGCCAAACCCTACGTCGCGCTCATCCCCTTCGCCGGCGTCGCCATGCTTTTCAAGTTCTGGGGAAGAATCTACGCCCGCCCGACAACGCAGAAGATCTTCATCAAGATCCCTACGGTGGGAAACATCGTGCGGAAGTCATCGGCCGCAGTCGTCTTCCGGACGCTCGCCATGCTCCTCGAAGCGAACGTCCGCATCGGGAACGCCCTGCGCATCACCGCGGAGGGCGCCCCCCATATCTCGCACCGGACGTTTTTCACCAACGTGCGCAGCCACGTGGTCGATGGTCTCAGCCTCCCGGAAGCCTTCCTCATGGAATCCCACTGGCTCGGGCCGGACGGACGAAACATCTCCGGTCTCATCGAGATCTCTTCGGAGACGGGATCGTCGACCGACTTGCTCAACGAGATCGCCGACGACTACGAAGAGGAACTCGACACCATCGCGAACTCGATCGAGAAGGTCATGGAGCCCTTCACCATCATGGTGCTCGGCGGCATGGTCGGATTCATTCTCTACGCCATCTATTCTCCCATTTTCGGGCTCGGGAAGGTCATCTTGCCCGGCAAAGAGGAAGAGGCCAAACGGGACGCGAAGATGAAGGCCGCCAACGTCGGACCCGCGGTGCCAGGGCAGCGCTAGGAGACAGGTGGTGTTGTCTACGGGGAATCCGGTTTTCGTCGCCGGAGACTCGGGTGCCTCCTCGCGAGACCGCCCATCGAGTCTCGGGTCGGTTTCCCGGTTTGCCCGAGTTCGCCGCGCGCCGGTCCGCGTTCCCATGCGCGGCAGGCTCCTCCCGCAACCGAAGCGCCGACGGGGGCGAAGGCGGGGGCTGGGCTCGGGCGGGGCGGGGGCACGCCCTGAATCACGTTGGCGACTCGTTTTCGAGAGCGCGTTCCCACGGATGACGTCCGCGAGAGAGCGGGAGAAAAGGCTAGGGTCAACGGCAGGCGACACCCACTCGGCGGGCGGGCGGAGGGAGATCGAAGTCTGGTAAGGCCCTAGAAATCAGTGCTCAGTGGATCGAAATGGCAGGGCTGCCGGCGCCTCTCCAAGAGGATCCACCGGATCGGTGACCACGGATCGAGACAATGACCAGCGCAGAAATAGAAAAATCATAAAAACGATAATAAATCACTTGCGGTACGTTTATAATTATAATAAACTCCAGAAGTTCCAATTGGAACTATAAAAACAAACTGAAAAACCAATACTGCAAATGAAACTGAACAACGTTAAGAAGAGCCTCAAGGGTGGATTCAGCCTCGTGGAAATGCTCGTCGTCATCGCCGTCATCGGCGTTATCACCGCGATCGCCGTGCCGGCCATCTCGGGGATCATCGCTGAGGCGAAGATTGCCAAGAACGAGCGCAACGCCCAGAGCGCCGTTTCCGTCTACTCGGCTGCTGTCGCCGCCGGTGCCACCGTTGCTTCCGGCATTGCCACGGCCGCCATCACCCATCTCGCCGACGGGGGGGTGATCAACGACGCGGAGAACCCGTTCGACGGCAAGTCGTTCTCGCTCGACATCGCCGCTGACGAAATCGACGCTGCTGCCCTTCTCCTCGAGATCGACGCCACCAGCAACCTTCTCGTCTTCCAGTAAGCTACAGGGGAGAATCTCCCTAGCTAGCTTGCGGGAGATCGCAACGTAACGGCGGCCCGCGTAGACGATAGCACTCTGCGCGGGCCGCCTTCTTTTCGAGCCCAACCCACCAGCCGTTCCTCCACACCGATGACACTCACCTCGCAAGATCGTTCACCCGCGTCCGCGCCGCGGTCGGCCTTCACCCTGATCGAGGCGCTGATCACGATCACGATCATCGGGGTGATGGCAGCAGCGGTGATCACGGCGTTTGCCAACGCGTCGGACGACTCGCGTCGGGTGATCGCGCGCCAGCAGCAGGCGGTCCTCCAGTCGGCCGTCAACAATTGGGTTTCCGCGCAGCTGCGCACCAACACTGCGAGCGTCTTCTCCGTCCGCGCGACCTACAATGGCAAAGCCAGCTCGAAGGCCCGCCTGGACGACCTGATCAAGCCCTACCTCGACGAGAGCACCTGGGCACATTTCGACGCGTTGACCACCAGCAATGACCAATTGAAAACGG
>CAZKYJ010000359.1:3159-5821 GCA_964556355.1 uncultured Verrucomicrobiales bacterium
GCACCGGGCAATTCCTCACGCTCCCGGCATGGGTCGAAGGATCGTACCCGAAGGTCGATCGCGGAACTCCGTAGGGAGCGTCCTCCCGTCCGTCACTCCCGAATCCATTTCTCCAATGCACACCCACACACAGCAACGACACGCTGCCTTCTCCCTGATCGAAGTTCTCGCGGCGGTCTCCATCATCGGCATCATCACCTTCCTCGCGCTGCCGAACATCGTCAGGGTCAAAGAGGACAGCGAGGTCAGTCTGGCGATCGCCAGGGCGGAGGCCCTGAACCTAGGGGTCGCCTCCTACATCCAGTCCATGGGCTTCGTCAACGCTTCGACCGCCTGGGCGGGGGCGGCCGACGACCAGGCGCGCTACGCCCTGATTGCCCCGTTCCTCGCCTTCGCCCCCAATACTCTCACGACGTTCATGCCGTCCGGCTACGCGATCGATCTTGCGGATACGCTGGCCCGCCCGCTCCCCAAGGCAACCATTACCGGGCCGGGACACTCCGTCGACGACCCGTATGTCATCACCTACTAGAGCGATGGCCCGACCGAACGCCCGGCAGCGGCAGCGGGGGACGAGTCTTCCGGAAATCCTCACCGTCGTCGCCGTGTTAGGGGTGCTGACGGCCGTGGCCATCCCACAGTTCGATCGCCTGGACCTCCAGGTGTCGGCGGCGGTCAAAGGGGAGGACGTCGAGCGGCTCAACCAGGCCGTCTCCCAGTACAACCAGATCGCGGGAATCTTCACCGTGGCGGCGAACGACAGCGCCTCGACCGACGAGGAGGCCGTCATCGCCCTCTTGCACACCCGGGATCCGATCGAGCTCCCCGGGTCGCCCTATCTGGAGAGTTCCGTCGACCTCGAGTCGTCCGCGGGCGCCGAGGACGAGGAGGGTCGATTCCGGGCGGTATGGAACGGGTATGTTTTCAAATTGGTTCCTCCGGATGAGGCGGGATCGGGCTTGTTTCTCGACTAGCCCCGACCTTTAATCTCCCTTAGTATTCAACGGTAGTGGTCTCGTCCCCTCGAGATCGTTGTCGCACCCCCGAGCCCACAACACATGAGCAAGCATTTCCATGAGTACGTTTCCGACGGCTGAGATTCCCACCTCGAACGCGGCGGTCGCCGACCGCCCGGCACCCGGTGCCGATGCCTCTGGTGGCGCCGGTGCGACAGTGCCCGGGAGTGCGGGGCACTTCTTGCCCTCGGACGAACCTGCCGGTCCGTCGGCGCTGGAGGCGGCGGCCGCTTCCAGCGGATGTCTTCCGGTCGAGCTTCCCCGGAAGTCGTGCTCCATTCCGGCGGAGGGGCTCATGCGCAAGGTCGGGCGCATGGCCCGCGAGTCGGAGCCGTGGTTGCCGGTGGGGAGCGTGGGTCCGATCCTCACTTTCGCCCACTTCCGCCCGGGCATTTCGGAAGATTTTTGGGGCGTCCCCGAGTTCATGCGCGTCGAGCTGGTAATATCGGAATCCGACTACCGCGCGATCCAAAACGATCTCGGCGAGCGCTTGGGCTACAAGCCTCTGGCCGTCGAAAACACCGTCGAGGGGCGCATCCCCCCGCCCCCGGCAGGGACGGATCTGCGCACCGTGCTCGACTGGTTTATCGGGACCTACCCGTTTTCCGACGACGAGCGCCAGAAGATGGAGCGCCTGGCGCAGGAAAACTCGTCGAAGCCGCTGCAGACGATCGAGAACCTGAGCTTCCTCCCCCGGCACTACCCGGCCGCCATGGTGCACTGGCTGACCGGCGACCCGTGCTACAATCCCGAGGAGTCCCCGGGGCAGGAGTATTTCCCGGACGCACTCCTCGAGAAGCACTCGGTGTTCCCCCTCTTCTGCGGCGTCGAAAAGATCTTTCTCCTATCGGCCAAGAAAAGCAGCTACGCCTTCGAGGACGAATGGCTGTCCATGGGGCACGAGCAGATCGAGATGGTCTCCGTCATCGCGGACCCGGGCGCCGTCAATGCCACCATCACCCGGAACCGGAGCCGGAACAGCCGTGCCTCCGCCACCTCCACCGAGGTCGGGGATCTCGTCTACTCGGAGAACAACAGCCTCGTCGATATCGAGCCGTCCGACGTGGCGCGGATCAACCCGCAAAACCCTAACAATACTCCAGAGCAGATCATCCACTGGATCCTCAACCGCGCGGTCACCTTGCGGGCGAGCGACCTCCACGTGGAGAAGTTCTACAACATGATCCGCTTCCGGGCGAGGATCGACGGGGAGCTCCATACCATCCACTCGGCATCCGAGGAAGAGGCCGCCCGCTACATCGCCCTCTTCAAGAACTACTCCAACATGGGGCAGCAGCGCCAGGACCTCCAGGACGCCCGTTTCGCCATGAAGATCGGCAAGCGCCGCATCGACGTCCGCGTCTCCGCCGTGCCCTGCCGCAAGGAGAACCAGAAGCTGACCATGCGTTTCCTGGACAAGCAGGACGGGGTGAAATCACTGACCGAGCTCAACCTCTCCGAGCGGCAGTCCCGGATCGTCCGCGAGACCATGAGCCGCGACCAGGGGCTCGTGCTGGTCACCGGTCCCACCGGGAGCGGCAAGACGACCACCCTCTACGCCTTCCTCAACAGCATTAACGAAGAGGGCATCAACATCCACACCATCGAAGACCCCATCGAGTACGAGATCGAGGGGATCAACCAGA
>CAZKYJ010000360.1:0-5795 GCA_964556355.1 uncultured Verrucomicrobiales bacterium
GTTTAAGCTGTGCTTCGAGGAGTTCGACAACAAAGGTGCTGAGCCGGCCAACATGAATCCCTACTGGGAGATTTCGGTCTTCCGCTGGGGCGCCGCCGAACAGGCTCAGGAGAACTACGAAAAGGCGCTCGAACTCTACGGTAAATTCCGTGCCACCAAGCCCCAAGCGGGCACCTACAGCGAGGCTGCCCTCCTCCTCAGCGAGGGGATTTGCCAGGCCAACCTGGGCAGGCTTGACGAGGCGAACAAGTCAGTCGGTACGGTCTTCGAGAACTCGTCCAAGCTCGGGGCGACGGCACCCCAGCTCATCTTCGGGTTCAAGAGCCTCGCCGAAGCGTGGATCGACACCGGTGAGGACGCCGAGAAATCGGCGATCAGTTTCTTGGCGGAGAACGGTCAGAAGATGCGCCTCAGCCCGTGGGAGATGCGCAGCAAAGGGCTCGATACGGCGTTTATCGTGCTGGGGGCGGCCGCGGCCGACCGGGGAATGGAGACCTTCGCCATCCGGCTTTTCTCCTACGTCCCGATCACCAATGATGTCGTCCAGGAGCTCGAGCGCCGTGCCGCCAGCTATCCGACGATCCCGCCGAAGCTCCAGGCCGAGATCGACAAGTACAAAGCGGAGATCGATGCCGGGGACCCGATCGAGATCAAAGCGCTCATCCGCATGGCCGGTGCCTACGCCAAGCTCGGCAGTAAGCGGTCGGCCTTCGTCGTCTACGACTACCTGGCGAATAATTATCCGAAGACCGAGCTGCGCCCCCAGATCCTCTATGGCGCCGCCTCAACCGGCGCGGGGATCGGTGAGCAGGCGATCACCCAGTACTACGGGACGCAATTCCTAACGAAGTTCCCGGACCACGAGTACCGCAAGGACGTGGCAGCGCTCATGCTGGGCCAGCTGTTCCAAGACGGGAAATACCAGGAGGCTTTCGAACTCGGTCTCGAGGTGCGTGATGCCATGCCCGAGGGCTCGCCCCAGCGTGAGCTTCCGGACTTTGTCGTCGGGGGATCCGAGTATTTCCTCGGCCAGTACGAGGAAGCCGAGCGCGACCTGACGAAGTTCGTCGAGACCTACCCGGAGAGCGAGTTCTTGGAGAGCGCCCGCTACCACCAGGCGGCGGCGGTTTCCAAGCAGTCGAAATGGCAGGAGTCCATCGAGCTGCTCACCGCCTTCCAAAAGGACTACCCGGATTCCTCCTTCACGGCACTGGTGCTCCTCGATCTCGGGAACGCCTATTTCGTCCTCGCCGACTATGGGAATGCCGCGGCGATCATCAAGGAGCTGAAAGAGAATCACGCGGACTCGTCCGGTCTGGACGGGGCGCTCATGCTGGAGGGGGACATCGCGCAGTTCAAAGAAAAGCCCGATCCCGAAGCGGCGATGGCCAGCTACCTGGAAGCCAAGGAGGCCGCCGAACGTCTCGGCCACCCCGAGACCGTGGCCAACGCACTCAGCCAGTTGGTCACCGTGGCCGCGAGCCTCGGGGAGGACGCCAAGACGCTGGAATACTTCGATGCCTTCATGGCAGATTACGAAGGCACCTACTACGAGCCGCAGACGGTGGTCGCCGCCCTGCCGGCCCTCGCCGAAGCGGGCCGCTCGGACGAGGGGCTCGCCAAACTGGAAAGGATCATCCAGGGGCTGGCCGACGATCCGACCTCGGATCAGATCGAGCGTACGGTCACCACCTACGCCAACAACTACCTCGAGGCCAAGGGGGCGGAGGCGCTGGTCGACCGCCTCACGAATTTCCCGGGCGTTCCCCAGAGCAACATCTTGGTGCGGGCGTGGTTGACGATGGCGCGGATCGACGTGCTGGAGGACCCCGCCAACGCGGATAAGTTCCCCACCAAGGACGCGCAGATCACCGTGGCTTACCGCGACCTCGCCAGCCTTCCGAAAGATCAGCTCGCACCCTACATCCTCGTGAAGGTCGGGCGGAACATCGCCAAGAACGGGAACGCGGACGAGGCCGAGCCTTGGTTCACCCAGATCATCGACGGCCCGGGCGACCAGTTTAAGCTCGAGGCCACGGTGGGGCTGGCGCAGGCCTACATGAACAGCAAGAGCTCCGAGAAGCAGAGCCAGGCGCTCGCCCTCTTCAAAAAGGTCATCGACAACCAGAACGCCCCGCGCGATGTCAAGGAGAACGCCTACGTCGGGATCGCGAGGATCCTCTTCGGGCAGGGCAAGTACGACCGCGCGGTCGAGGACGCATTGCTGCCCTACATCACGGCCAAGCCCCAATACACGGGTCAGAGGGCGGAAATGAGCTACCTGCTCGGGAAAGCGCTCGAAGAGACCGGGGACGACGGCGGCGCGTTCAAGGCCTACCTCAACACCTACGTCAACTATCCCGGACGCATCGAATTTTCCGCGCCTGCCTACTACTCGGCAGCCGAGCTCCAGTGGAACATCGCCGAGAAGGAAGGCGATGCTGCCAAGAAGAAAAACGCCTACGACATCATCAACGAGATGGTCAAACGCATGGGACACCTCCAAGGCAATCCCCAGGACAAGGGCGACTTCATCCGCCGCGCGAAGAACCTCCGCGACCAGTGGGCGTCTGAGCTCGGCATCATCCAGGGCCAAGAGGGCTCCAACTAGTGTTCCGCCGCTCCTAACGAATCTAAACCGACCCGCCACCCACGATGAAAAAAACGCTCATCCTCATCGCCGCGCTCGCCCTCGGGGTGGGCTCGGCTTCCGCCGATGCCCTGAAGGCTGCCGTCACATTTGAGGGCAAGGACATTGCCGAGTCCTGGTTCGTCGTCAGCGCCAATGCCGAGAACGTGGTCCTGAGCGCGGCTGCCAGCGGAGCCGGTGCCACGGAGATCGCGGCCAGCCGTATCAGCTCGATCGCCTTCGAAACGCCCGATGGCTGGGATGCCGCCATGGAGACCTACGACAAGCAGAGCTTTGAAACTTCCGCCCGGCGCTTCGGCGCCCTCGCGGACGACCTCGAAGGCATCGCCGGGTACCCGGACAGCTTCGGTGCTCGCGCCCGCTACCTGCAGCTCGAAAGCCTCCGCCAGAGCGGCGATATCGCGGCGATCACCGCGGCGATCAAGAAAACGAGGAGAAACCCCATCGCTCTCGGCGAGGCCTTCCAGACCCAGATGAAGCTGTACGATACCTGGGCGGCGGCGGGCGATGGAGATTGGTCGGATGTCCTGAGGCAGGTTCGTGCCTACGAGGCGGAGAAGCCCGACGGCGACGCGAATCCCACGGCGGCACCGTTCGAGGGACAGCCCGCCAACGAGTACGTCCAGTTGGTCTACCTCCGCGGCCTGGCCAACCAAGGGGCCGGCGAATCTGATGCTGCCCTGAACGATTTCTACCGGGCGGCCGCACTAAACTTCGGGACGGAAGCCGATGTCGCGGCCCAGGCGACAGTGGCTGCTCTCGGGATCCTGAAAGAGCGGGCAACCGCCGAGGAGCCCTCGGCCTACGCCATGGCCGAGGGACACGCCCTCGCCGTTGCCTACCGCGACCGCTTCGGCAAAGGCCAATTCCCGAAGGATTTCGATCTCTTCGAAAAAGCCCCCGAGTAGCCTCCGTGCGGGAACGGGTTGCGCGGCGGGCAGAGTGAATTCCCTGGCGAGGGCGGGATCCGGGACCTGACGTGTGCTAGGCACCCGTCCCGAAGGGCTTTTCCATCCAGATCACATCATGGTAGGCGCCGAATTTGTGTCCGGCCTCGGTGTAGTGTCCCGCCCTGCGGAAACCGAATCGCTCGTGGAGGGCGACCGACGACGGATTCGGCAGGGTGATGCCGGCGTAGATCCGGTGGATCGGCTCGCCGTCGAGGGAGGAAAACAGGTCGGAGTAGAGTGCGGACCCCACGCCGGACCGGACGTGCTCGGGGTGAAGATAGACACTCGCCATCACACTCGTGGCGTAGGCGGCCCGGGGGTGGAAGGGGACGCTACAAGCGAAGCCCACGACTTCCCCGTCCCCGGTCTCCGCCACCCGGAGCCGGTAACGCCCGGTCTCCGCGAACTGTCCGAACCAGGCCTCCGCCTCGTCGTCGGTGAGCGGCAGAAGCTTAAAATTCGCCGTCGAATGGACGATGTAGTGGTCGATGACACGGCGGAGGGCAGGAAGATCTGCGCCCGCTGCGGGGCGGATACGGGTGGGGGGCGGCGGGGGTGTGCTCAATTCTTGTTGAGAAGGGTGCGGACATCCGCTTCGGAAAGCGTGTCTCGGCGCATGAGGTGCTCCGGAGGGCCGTTGGGATCGGATGAGATAATATCACTGGCAGCACTCCGGGACTGCGACCGCCGCGCCGGCTCGTAGTCGCGGTTTCCGAGCATGGCCGACGAGCGTTCGTAGGGGTTCACGGGGACGTCGACCCCTTTGTAGCGCCGTCCCTGCTCCTTCGTTGTCTTTCCGGCGAAGCGGGAGCGCTCGCCCTCGTAGCGGGAATCTCCGCCGGCGTAGGTCTCGCTTTGGTAGTCGCTTCCCCGGGTGCTGTAGGCCTTTGTCCTCTGCGAAAAGCTGTCGGGAGCGTAGGCGCTCCCCCCATCGAAGGTTTTGGTGTCGTAACTTCCGGCCCCGGGGTTGAAATCGCCCTTGTCGTAGGGGGAGTCGCCCTTGGTGGAGACCATGCTTCCGCTTTCGTCATCGTATTTGAAGTCACCCCCGAGGGTGCGCCCGGCGCTCTTCCCCTGTTCGGCGACCGGTGGGGCTTCCTCCTTGGTCGAGGCACAGGAGCAGAGGGCCAGGGCCAGGGCCGCGGCGGTGAGCGGAAGATTCATCATGGCGGGGTAGTTTCGGGGGTGGCGCCGCGGAGCCGGAGCAGGGTGGCCGTTCGGGTGGCGGAGGGGAGGTGGAAGCGGTCGAGCCCCGCGAGCGGATCGCCGGGCAGGGCCCGCTGGACCCGGGCAAGGAATTCCGGGGCGTGGCCCGGCAGCAGGTCGTAGATCTCGGCCAGCCGGTCGGCCGCCTCTCCGGCACGGTTCCGGGCGATCAGGAATTCGGTGTATTCATCGGGGGCTGGTCGTAGCACAGCGCGCGCGAGTCATCCCGATAGGCCGCCCAATACTTTTTGTAGAGGGCGTCGGCTCGGTCGGGGAAGCCGGCTTGCTCGAAGGCCGCTGCGGGGAGCGGGCCGAACCGGTAGGTCGGGAACGATTCAAGGAGCAGCGACGCATACGTTGCGTCGAGAGCGGTGGTGTCCCCCAGAGCGGCGAGAATGCCGATGTGGAGGGGCTCGTCGGGTGCGAGGTCGGACCGCCCGCTGGCCCGCTGCCAGAGCGCCAGCGCGGGTTGGAGCCGGCCAGCCCGCTGGAGCTCGACGATGGCGGCGCGAACGATCGCGGCGGTGGCACCAGGCCGCGAATCGAGCGACCCCAGCGACGTCTCGTCCCCGAGGTGCCCCCCGACGAGCGCGGCGAGCGCCGGGTTGGCCGACGGGGGCAGCGTCTTGCTGACCGTCTCCCAAAGCGGGGTGATCCGCGCCCGGTGCGTCCGGAGGACGCCGGTCAAGGCGTCGAGCTGATCGGCCCCCGGCGCCGGGGTGTCGGCGGCGGTGGCGAGCGCTCGGGACGCCAGCAGCGGATCGGTCTCCATCGGGGAGTCGGCAAAGATCTCGAGGGCGGCGAGGGCGGCGTCGAGCCGCTCGGCGGGTTCGTCCGTGCCGCGGATCGCCAGTTCGATCGCACCCATCGCCTCGTCGGTCAGCCCTGCCTTGGCTGCGGCGCGGGCGATGGCGATGACTCCGGCCGTGCGCTCGAGCTTCAGCGCGGAGACGAGAAGGGGGCGGATTCCGTCGGCGTCCCCGGCATCG
>CAZKYJ010000361.1:0-5784 GCA_964556355.1 uncultured Verrucomicrobiales bacterium
ATGAATGAAACCATCGGAAGACGGCAGTTCTTGGGCGGCGTTCTGGCATCGGCGGCGGCCGGGGTGGTGACACGCCCGACGACGGGGTGGGGGGATGGCGCGGACTTGCCGGACTACACGGGGCCGAACATCATCGTCATCCGTTTCGGCGGCGGGGTGCGGCGGAGGGAGACCATCGATCCAGAGCATACCTATGCACCGTTTTTGATCAAGGAGTTCGCCCAGCGGGGAACCCTCTATCCGAACATGGCCATCGACCAGTTCCAGGACATCAACACGAGTCATGGGGAGGGGACGCTCTATATCCTGACGGGAAAATACGAGAAGTACAAAGACGTGGGCGAGAAGTTCCTCGGGGCGCGGTTCGAATCCCAGGTGCCGACGCTCTTCGAGTACCTCCGTCGTGCCTACGCCGTTCCCGAGCACCAGACGCTCATCGTCAACGGCGAGGACCGGACCGACGAGGAGTTCTACAGCTTTAGCAACCACCACCTCTTTGGGGCCAACTTCCGCAGCGAGACGCTCAGCCTCTACCGCTACAAGGTTTTCCTCTTGCGTCGCCAGATCGCCGAGGGCCGCTGGGCGGGAGCAGAGCTGGAGAAGAAGCGGGGCGAACTGGCCAAGATGGAAGCTCTGGACTATCGCTCGACCGGCAAGCGCCAGGCGGGCCAGGTGGAGGCGTTCTGGCAAAAGTGGCGCGAGTTTTACGGGGAGACTGGCTTCGTGAACCCGCGCGGCGACCGCTTGTTGACCGAGCTCGCCCAGTGGTCGCTCAAAGAGCTCCGGCCGAAGCTGATGATGGTCAACTACAACGACCCGGACTACGTCCACTGGGGGAATATGAGTTTCTACACGCGGGGAATCTCCGTCATCGACGAGGGGCTGCGGCAGTTGGTGGCCACGGTCGAGAACGATCCGGAGTACCGCGACAACACGGTCTTCGTCGTGGTCCCGGACTGCGGCCGGGACAGCAACCCGTTCGCCCCCGTGCCCTGCCAGCACCATTTTAACTCGAAATCGTCGCACGAGATCTGGGCGCTGCTGGTGGGGCCGGGAATCGCGAGAGGGCAGGTGGTCGATAGGGAGGTCGATCAGACGGGCATCGCGAAGACGGTTGGGCAACTGATGGGCGCGCCCGCCGAGTTCGCCGAGGGCGCCGTCCTCGAGGAGGTTTTCGCATGAGCGGGGCGATCGTGGCTGAGGGGATGGGGGTCGCCCCTGCCGAACCCCGGTGGCGGGGGCGGTCCAAGATCCGGATCGTTGGGATGCTCGGGTGGCGCTGGGTCGCCGGGGCGGCGCTCTGCGGTTCGGTCGCGCTGGCGGTGGTGGTCCTCGGGTGGTCGCTGCGGCTCGGTCGGCGCTGGGGGCTGCGGGCGGCCGGCATCCGGGACGGGCGGCCGCTCCCCAATCTGCTTATCGGCGAGATTCCGGGCGCCGGGTTCTTCCCCAGGGTTCTCGGGGGGCTGTGGACGAACATCAAGGTCGGGGTTCAGGCGGCGGCCAACGCCTGGGTAGTGACGCTGCCCGGTGGGTTGCTCATGCACTTCTCGTGGTCGGCCGGGTGGATGAATTCGTTCACCAAAGGCTACGAGGATGCGGCGGTCGGCCCGCTGGTGGGGTTTCTCGGGATCTTCTTGTTCATGGCGGCCATGGCCTACCTCCCGATGGCGCAGGCGCGGCAGGCGGTGACGGGGAAGGGCCGCCGTTTCTGGGACTACCGGCGCATCCGGCAGGTGATGGCGCAGCGGTGGTTCTCATGCCTCTGGCTCGGCGTTGCCTATGTCGGAGCCGGGTTCGTGCTGCTCATCGCCGATGCCTTGCTCGCATTCCTCACGAACGGGCGGCCGGACCTTGCCGATGTCCCCCGCGCCCAGCTCCTCGGCGAGCTCAAGCTCTACTTCCTTCTGTGGGGATTCTTCGTCTTCCCTGCCTTCGTGTTCTTGCGGGCGTGGGCGGCGCGCATCTACGTGCGGGGGGTGGCCGATCTCCTGCGTAGCGGGAAATGGACGGAGCGGCACCTTTGCGACGAGGACAAGGCGTGGGCAGGGGAACTGGAGCGGGGTAGCGGAGATCCGTCGCCCGCCGTGGTGCGGGTGGCGAAACACACCGGGGTTTTCGCCGGTCGGAATGTGGCGCGGGTCGCGCTTTTTGTCGTGTGGTTCGGCTTCGTAGCCGAGATTTACGTGGCGCAGTTCTTTGTCGCCCGGTCGGTGCAGCGCTGGCTGAGCCAGCCGCTCGTGCAAGTCCCATGGTTCCGCTACCTGCCGGACCACCTGGTGGAGGCGGCCGAGGCGGAACTGGCGGCCGAGTCGAAGTGAAAAACTCGCCCCTTGTTCCCGCCCCGCATCTGGATAGAGTCGGAGCGCTATGCAGAACAAGGTTTTGGGGTGTCTTGGCATCGGTGCCGTCGTGTTGCTCGTTATCAGTCTAGTGGCCAATGTCGCCCTCTTTTTTGGGATGATGGGCGCCGTGTCCATGGGGGGTGGCAGCGCGGGCACTCACGCATTCCAAGAAGAACTCCACCTGAAAGGCGACGGCCAGGAGACGCGCAAGATCGCCCATATCGATCTCGAGGGGATGATCACCGGGATTGGGGGCAACGCCTTCGGTGGGTCGATGGTGGATACGATGAAGAAGGCGCTCCGGCAGGCCGAGAAGGATGACGACGTGGTGGCCGTCGTCCTGCGGGTCAATTCCCCCGGGGGGGAGGTGACGGCTTCCGACACGATCTACAACGCCGTTCGCCAGCTCGCGGAAAAGAAGCCGGTGGTGGTGTTCATGGACGCGTTGGCGGCTTCCGGAGGCTACTACATCGCCTGCGGGGCGACGAAGATCGTGGCCAACGAGACGACCATCACCGGGAGTATCGGCGTCATCATGGCGGCGCCGAACTACACCGAGCTGATGGAAAAGGTCGGGCTCGACATGATGGTCTTCAAGAGCGGTGCTTTCAAAGACACCATGCGGGGAAGCCGCGAGATGCGCCCTGACGAACAGGAATACATGCAGGGTCAGGTGGATGAAATGTACGAGAAGTTCATCGGTATCGTGGCGGACGAGCGGGGGCTGCCGCTGGGCAACCTCCGGGGCGGACTCGCGGACGGCCGGATCTTCAGCGGAGCCGAAGCGGCGAAAAACGGGCTCGTTGACGCCACGGGCTACATCGAGGATGCCTACGATCTGGCCAAGGAAGAGAGCGGCGTGGCCGGGGCGCGGATCGTCCGCTACCACACCTTGCCGAGCTTGGCCGGGCTTCTGGGAATCCTCGGCAAATCGCCCGCCGATGGCGGGGCCACCAAGGTGCAAATCGATCTCGATGGCGGCCTCCTACCCGACCTGGCGCCAGGCTATGCCTACATGTTGCCGGGCTACCTCGTCCCCTAGTTTTGATCGACAGCCCCCCATCCGGTGACGTCGCGCAGGGCGTGGTGTTCGATATCTTTACGTTCGCCCTGATCGCGGGAGGGTGTGGCTTCGTCGTCTTCGCTCTCGTCCAGCGGGCCAACCCGCTCCTGCGATGGGGCAATCACGGGAACGTCTACACAGGTGTCATCGCGCCTTGGGACCTCCTGGTCGCCGTGGCGTTTTTGGCGTTCTACTACGGCCAGGCCTGCATGATGCTCAAGGCACCCGTCGCGGTTGGCGAAATCCACGTCTCGGGGATCGCTGCCGGTCTGCTGTGGCAGATCTTGTTGGGTGGGGCGCTCGTTTTCTACCTCGGATTCCTTCGTCGCATCGACCTCGGGGAGTTCTTCGGGGTGGGGCGGCTCTCAATCGGCAAGGTCGCGCTCTGGTCCGTGGGTGGGGTCCTCCTGGTTGGCTACCCCCTGGTCCTCGTCGGCGCCTACATCAACGGCGCCCTTGTCGAGCGGGCTGGCTTCGAACCGGAGAGCCAGCTCGCCGTCCAGCTGCTCCAGTCGAGCGACAGCCTCACCCTCCAGATCCTCCTGGTGATCTCGGCAGTGGTGGCCGCGCCGCTCTCCGAGGAGATCATCTTCCGCGGGTTCCTCTACCCGGTCTTCAAGGCATTTACCGACCGTTTTTTTGCAATCTTTATCTCCGCCATCTTCTTCGCCGTCGTGCACAACGACCTCGGCACCGTCCTCCCGCTCTTCGCGCTCGGCGTGTGTTTTGCCGTCGCCTTCGAGCTGACGGGATGCCTCTGGGTCCCGATCGGGATGCACGCGGTCTTCAACCTCGTCAATGTGGGACTCGTGCGCTTTGCCGAGCCGCTGGCGCCATGACTCTTGACGAGATTGGCGAGGACGACCTCGTCGCGATGATCGTGGCCGGGCTTTCGACCTCGCCCGAGGTGATCGTCGGGCCCGGTGACGACTGCGCCGTTCTCCGCTCGCCTGATCCCGCGGAGGTGTTCCTTTTGAAAACCGACTGCGTCGTGGAGGGTGTGCACTTTGGCCCCATGGCAAAACCGTCCGCCGTCGGTTGGAAAGCGATGGCGCGTGCCGTGAGCGATATCGCCGCGATGGCCGGTCGCCCGGTCGCTGCGGTCGTTACCGTCGTCTTGCCGGGAACCCGCTCGGTCGCCTACGTCCGGGCGCTCTACCGGGGGATCGAGCGGGCCGCGTCCAGGTTCGGGGCACGGGTCGTCGGTGGCGAGACGTCGTCCACTCCCCGGGGCGTCGATGTCGCCATGATCTCGGTGAGTGTTCTCGGCGTGGCACCGGCCGGTCGGGTGGTCTTGCGCTCGGGCGCCAGACCCGGTGATCGGGTATTCGTCACCGGTCGGCTCGGGGGCTCGATCAATGGGCGGCACCTCAGATTCGTCCCCCGGATCGCCGAGGCGCAATGGCTCGCCGGACACGCGCACCCCTCCGCCATGATGGATCTGAGTGATGGCTTGGCCCAGGACCTGCCGCGACTCGCGCGGGCCAGCGGGGTCGGGATCCGCCTCGATTTCTCCGCGATCCCGAGATCTCGCGGATCGACGACCCAGGGGGCGCTCGGCGACGGCGAGGACTACGAGCTGCTCTTCACGGTCTCCGATGCGACCGGCGCTACGGGGATCTCCCAATGGTCGGAGGCCTTCCCGGCGGTGCGGCTGACCGAGATCGGCCGCGTCGTGCCGGCAGGGGATCGGCATGATGATTGCGTGAAGCTTGGCGGAGGTTGGGATCATTTCGTCGCCGCCTCGGACCGCCGCTGAAACTTTTTATTGGTGTCTCATGGCAGACTTGGTAAATTCACACCCAACATTTTATGCAATTGAAGTCCCATTCCCTCTGCCTCCAGACTTGCTTGGTAGTCGCCTCGTCGCTCTTCGTGATCGGCTGCGTCCCCGACGAGGACTACGATCGCGTCGTCAAAGAAAAAGACGATCTGATGTTCGAGATCGAAGATCTGGAGGTGAAATTGAGAGATCTGAATGAGCGGATCGATGTGGACAAAGATCTCCACTCCCGGGAGATGTCCGATCTCAAGCTGGAGATGGAGGAAGCCGCCGCCGAGCAGGAAGCGGCCCGCCTCCAATTGGAGGCGGAGCTGGAAACCCTCCTCGAGGAGTTTGAGGCCTACAAG
Organism: uncultured Verrucomicrobiales bacterium; assembly: GCA_964556355.1. Classification (GTDB taxonomy): domain Bacteria; phylum Verrucomicrobiota; class Verrucomicrobiia; order Verrucomicrobiales; family DEV007; genus CAZKYJ01. The sequence goes on from CAZKYJ010000361.1 coordinate 5,536, forward strand.
CAAGAGTACAAGCTGCAGGCGCGGGAGGCCGCCATCGGGAGGGATCTGGGTGACTTTATAACCCAGTCGGGCAAGACGTTCTACGGGGCATCGATCAAGGAGGTGAATCCTGCGGGCATCACGGTGGCCCATGCCGCTGGGGTGGCATTCGTCGACTACGCCGAAGTCCCCGGCGATCTCGGAAAAGAGTTGGTTTTCTCCGAGTCCGAGGCCGCGGAGTTCATGGAGGCGATCGAGGCGGCGGAGAGG
>CAZKYJ010000362.1:0-5770 GCA_964556355.1 uncultured Verrucomicrobiales bacterium
CCCGCGTTTCTTGACGTAGCCGGCGGTGGAGGCGACGAGGGCGGCGAGCACCCCCATGATGGCGATAACGACCATCAGCTCGAGCAGGGTGAACCCCGCGAGACGGGAACGATGGGTTGGGAGGGTCTGGGCAGTCATGGGGGTGGTGGTTGGTTGGAATAAGATTCCCCAATCCGGCGAAGATTCAAACCGGCGTCGCGCTAGCCCTGCGACAGCTGCTTGATGATCTCGATGAGCGGCAGGAAGAGCGCCATGACAATGGTGCCCACCACGATGGCGAGAACCACGATCATGATCGGTTCCAGCATCGACGTCAGCGCGTCGACCGCGTTGTCGACCTCGTCGTCGTAGACGTCCGCGATCTTCAGTAGCATCTCGGGGAGCTGGCCGGTCTCCTCCCCGACGTCCACCATGCTGATCACCATGGGTGGGAATACCCCGGACGCCTCCAGTGGGGCGACCATCGATTCCCCCTCTTTCACCGAGTCGTGCACCTTCGAGATAGCGCTAGAGATGATGACATTGCCCGCGGTGTCTTTGGTGATATTGAGCGCCTGGAGGATCGGGACACCCGAGGTAACGAGGGTTCCGAGCGTCCGGCTGAAGCGGGCGATCGCGCTCTTCCGCTGGACATTCCCGAAAAGCGGGAGGCGGAGCTTCATGCGGTCGATGAGACGGCGCCCCCCTTTGCTCGCGGCGATGATCTTCCAGCCGATAAAGATGACGGCGACGCCGAGGATGAGCCAGAGGATATTGTCCCCGATCTGCTTACTTGCGCCCACCACCGCCCGCGTGAGCCAGGGCAGCTTGGCGGCCCCGCCTTCCCCGAGCATGTCGTTGAAGATTTTCTCGAAGCGGGGGACGATGTAGAGCATGAGGAAGACCACGATCGCCACCGCCAAGAACATGACGATAACCGGGTAGACCATCGCGGCGACAATCTTGTTCTTCAGCTTCTGTGCCTTTTCCTGGTATTCAGCGAGACGGATGAGGGCGAGCTCGAGCACACCACCAAGCTCACCGGCCTTGACCATGTTGATGTAGAGCTTGTTGAAAAGCTTGGGGTGGGACGCCAGGCTCTCGGAGAACGTGCTGCCGGTCTGCACGGCATCCGCCAGGGTATTGATCGTCCGTTTGAGCACCGGGTTGGGCTCCTGTTTCCCGAGGACGGTGAGACCGCGAAGGAGGGGGAGTCCCGAATCGATCAGCGTCGCGAGCTGCCGCGTGAAAATCATGAGCACCTTGCTCTTGACGGTGCCCGACTCGAACAGCCCGCCCCCCTTGGATTTCCCTTTCGATTTCGCCGCCGCCTTCTTGCCCCCTTTGGAGCGCTTCTTGATGGCGCTGATATCGCCCTTGCCTTCCTCGATGACCTTGGTCGGGTAGAGGCCGGTATTGCGGAGGAGGCCGATTGCCTCGGCATCGGTGCTAGCTTGGAGGACTCCGGTGGTCTCCTGACCTTTGGGGTCGAGCGCGATATAGTGGAAGTTGGCCATGGTAGACGGGGTTGGTCTTACGAAAGAGGGTTGGTTATTCTAGAGTCGGTGAGATCGTGTTGTCCACAATAATCGCCCGGACGAACGGGACGATGGGACCTTGGCTGCGCGGCCGATCAGTGTCGGATCAGGTGTATTTAAGAACTTCTTCGATGGTGGTGACGCCTTCGTAAATGTTCCGCATCCCGTCGTCGCGCAGCGTTTCCATACCGAGTTCGATGGCCCGCTGGCGGAGCACGACGCTCGGGGCGCGATCCGTGATCATATCCCTGATAGGGTCGGTGATATCGAGGAGCTCGTAGAGCCCTTTCCGGCCACGGTATCCGGTCTGGTCGCACTCGTCGCAGCCACGCCCGGTGTAGAAATGCTTGTCCCCGATCTCGCTGGCGGAGACGCCGAGTTGGGAGAGCACCGCGTCGCTGGGCTCGTAGGGAACCCGGCAGTCTTTGCAGATCCGCCGCAGGAGCCGCTGGGCGAGGACGGCCTCCAGGGTGGCGGCCACGAGGAACGGCTCGCACCCCATGTCGATGAGGCGGGTGACGGCGCCGGCCGAATCGTTGGTGTGAAGGGTCGAGAGCACGAGGTGCCCGGTGAGCGCGGCCTGCACCGCGATCTGGGCGGTCTCCAAGTCGCGCATCTCGCCGACGAGGATCCGGTCAGGATCCTGACGGAGGAACGCGCGGAGAACGCGCATGAAGGTGAGGCCGATACTCTCCTGCACGGGGACCTGGATGATCCCGTCGATGTCGTATTCGACCGGATCCTCGGCCGTGAGCAGTTTCGAATCGATGGTGTTGATCTTGCGGAGGGCGGCGTAGAGCGTGGTCGTCTTGCCGGCTCCCGTGGGTCCCGTCGCGATGAAAATCCCGTTCGGCTTCTGCACCGCCTCGACGATGTAGTTGTAGAGGCTGTCGGTGAATCCGAGGTTCTCCAGGTCGAGGTTGACCGACGAGCGGTCGAGTACCCGGAGCACCACGCTCTCACCGTAGACGGTCGGGAGTGTGGAAACGCGGAGATCGACCTGCTTGCCCCCGATGGTCTTCATGATCCTCCCGTCCTGCGGCAGGCGGCGCTCGGCGATGTTGAGGTTCGCCATGACCTTGACCCGGGAGATGATGGTCGCCGAAAGGTGGGCGGGTGGCGGGGCCATCTCGTAGAGGCCACCGTCCACGCGGTAGCGGATCTTGAAGTCGTTCTCGAAAGGCTCGAAGTGGATGTCGGAGGCGCGCTCTTTGATGGCCTGGTAGAGCACGAGATCGACGAAACGGATGATCGGCGCGGCGTTGGCTTCGTCCTCCAAGTTTCCGCTCGGCTCGCCGGTGCCCAGCTTGAGCGTGATCTCCTTGAGCATGTCGTCCATGCCCGCCTCGGCACCGTAATGCTGGTCGATCAAAGTCTCGATCTCACCGGCGTCCGCGATGACGGGGACGATCTCCTTGCCCAGGGAGAACCGGAGGTCTTCGAGCACCTGAGGGTCGAGCGGATCGATCAGGGCGAGGTGGAGCCCGGCCTCGCTGAAGTTGACGGGAAACGCGCCGTGCAGCCGGGCAGTACCGGCCGGCACTGTCTGGATCAGCTCCGGCGGCGCCTGGAATTTCCGGAGATCGACGTAGTCGCCACCGAGATCTTCGGCGATGAGGTGGTAGATTTGATCCTTGGTCGCGATACCGTAGTTCTGGACGACCTTGATGACGTCGTCGCCGGATTGGTTGACTTCGTTTTGGACGTCGGCGGCCTGGCCCTCGTCGATGATCCCATGGGCTTGGAGCATCGCGAGAAGTGTTTCAGCTGTCATAGTCTAGCTTGTGCGGAAAAGGGGTTGGAAATCGGGGGAAATGGAACGGGGCGGTGAGCTTGCGCTCGGCTAGCTGGCATCCCCCATGGTGATGTGGATGACCTCGCCGGCAGTGGTCATCCCCGCGAGTGCCTTACGGATGCCGTCCTCGCGCAGGGTCCGCATGCCGAGTTCCCGGGCCCGGCGCCGCAGCTGGGCGGTCGAGAGGTTCTCGTTGATCATGTGCCGCGCCTGGTCGTCGATTTTGAAGATTTCGGTGATGCCCATCCGTCCTCTGAATCCGCCCATGCGGCACTTGTTGCAGCCGACGGGTTTCATGACCTTGGACCCTTCCAAGCGCGACGAGTCGAGGTTCAGCGCCCGCATCTCCTGCTGGGTGAATTCGCCGGGCTCCTTGCAATCGCCGCAAAGCTTGCGGACGAGGCGCTGGGCGATGATCGCGCGGACGGCGCTGGAGGTGAGGAATGGCTTCACCCCGATGTCGGTCAGGCGGGCGACGGCGCTCGGGGCATCGTTGGTGTGGAGCGTCGAAAAGACGAGGTGTCCGGTGAGCGCCGCGTTGATGGCGATCCCGGCCGTTTCGAGGTCCCGGATCTCCCCGATCATGATGATGTTGGGAGCCTGGCGGAGGATCGAGCGGAGCGCGGCCGCGAAACTCATCCCGATCTTCTCCTTGACCTGCACCTGGTTGATTCCCGAGAGCTGATACTCGACCGGGTCTTCCACCGTGATGATCTTGCGGTCGGGCTTGTTGATCTCGTTCAGGCACGCGTAGAGGGTCGTCGTCTTCCCCGATCCGGTCGGCCCGGTGACCAAGATGATGCCATCGGGCAGGCCGATGAGCTCGTTGAAAGTCGCCTGGTCGTCGGAGAAGTAGCCGAGATCGCCGAGGCCGAGGAGCAGGCTCGACTTGTCGAGGATCCGCATGACGACGCTCTCACCGTGACTCGTGGGGACGCTGGATACCCGGAGATCGAGTTCTTTGTCCCCCACCCGCGCCTGGATGCGCCCGTCCTGCGGCAGGCGTTTTTCATCGATGCTCATGGTGCCGGTCATGATCTTGAGCCGGCTGAGCACCGCCGAGTGCAGCTTCTTGGGATGGCTGGCGATCTCGTGGAGTTTGCCATCGATCCGGTAGCGGATGCGCAGGTGCTTCTCCAACGGTTCGATGTGGATGTCCGAAGCGCGGTTCGTGTGCGCCTCCACCAACATCTGGGTCACCATCTTGATGACGGGGGCGTCGGCCTCCCCCCCGATCCCCTCCTCGAGATCTTGTCCGACGATCCGGATTCCCCCCTCGGCGCCGGCTGCCTCATCGGCGGCATAGTGCTCCTTGAGCAGGACATCGATCTGCTGCGGGCTCGCACCGACCAGCCGGACGGGGAAATCGACGACGTGCGGCAGCGAGTCGATCGTGTCGAAGTTGAGCGGGTCGCCGATGGCCACCACCAGCTCGCTGTCATCGAAACCGATGGGCACCGCCCGGAACCGTCGCGCGTCGGAATCCGAGAGGAGGGCGAGCACTTCCGCCGAAAGCTGCACCGCCTCCAGGTCGATGTACTCCATACTCGCGTTGATGGTCGCCGTTCGGGCGACGTCGTCCTCGGTGACAAACCCGTTGCGGATGATCGCCTCGACCAAGGTTTCGCTTCCTTGGATATCTTCGGAGGCGACTTCGATCGCGGCTGAATCGATCAGGCCGGAGTCCTGGAGGATTTCGAGTAAGTAGTCGGAGTTCGCGGACGTAAGGGTTGACACGATTCGGAAGTCTGGGGTTGATCAAAGGGGGTTGGGGGCGGTGAGAACAGGGGGCACGACAAAGAGGCTCGCGTCGGACGCGGCTGTCAATGGCTATTAAACCCTATGCGATCCACTCTTGCGCCTCCGGGCAGAAATGCAATCACCTCGTTGCCCGTTTTCGGACTTCTTAGGGGTTTTTTCTCCTTTTCTTCAAACCTCGACCGACCGGCTTCACGGCCGCCGAGAGCCCGGGATACCGCCGGCGTCAAGGCGCGCTCCTGTCGATGTGGAAGATCACCTCACCGGGCCGGTAGAGATCCAGCTTGTCACGCGCCATGAGCTCGCGATACGCCTGATCGTAACGCACCCAACCAAGCTTGCTCCGGGCGGCGTCCCGACGGTCTTCCACCTCCCGCTTCGCTTGTTCCAGCTCGGCGATCTCGCGGTCGAGAACCTTCTGGTATTGCGTCTCCGGCCAGATCCAAACCGCGCCAACCACCACCATGGCAAAAAGGAAGCCGACGGCGAGGATCCGGTTGAGGTAGCGGATCAGCCCCTGGTCGGGTGACCCGGCGCCCCCGTTACCGACACGCCAGTCGGAGCTCCCCCGGTTCGATCTCTTGTTGGTGACTGCCATGCGCGTCCGCTCGACTCATCGGCCGCCCAGAAGGCGGGATCGGCTCCTCACATCTTCATCTTTCCACCATAGACGGCGTCGTCCCCGAGGATTTCCTCGATC
>CAZKYJ010000363.1:0-5747 GCA_964556355.1 uncultured Verrucomicrobiales bacterium
CTCACCGTGTGACCGTTGACGTACGGGGCGGCGAGTGACTCGGGTTCGAGAATGGCGAGCCCGCCTCCCCACAATGGCGCGTCGCGCGAGACGATGGCGGCGGCCTGGCAATCGTCCACGATGAGGGCGGCCCGGTCGTCGGGACAACCGGGTTCGATGGGCACGTAGGCGCAGCCGGCCTTGAGGATTCCGAGGAGGCAGGCGATGAGTTCGGGCGAGCGCTCGCAAACGACGGCGACGTTGGCCCCGGCGGCGATCTCCTCCCCGCGCAGCCGGGAGGCGACGGCATCGCTCATGGCATTGAGATCGAGGTAGGTCAGCTGTTTGCCCGGGGCATCGACCGCGATGGCGGACGGCCTGGTTTCCAGGGCGGCGGCAAAGTGGTCGATGATGGTTCCGGCGGGGGCATCGCGGTGAGCCGACCCACCCCAGTCGCCGTCCGGTGAGACGACGGTGGCACGGGTGGGGCAATCGATCTCGGAGACCGGCCGGTCAGGGTCGACGGCGATGGTGGCGAGAACCGCCTCGTAGGCTTCGAGCCAACGGTCGATGGTCGCGGCATCGAAGAGATCGGTGTTGAAATTACAGTCGAGGACGAGGCCGCCGGAGGACTCGATGGCGTGGAGGAAGAGCGACTGGGTGACGAAAGCTTTCGGTGCGGCATCGAACTTGGACTGGAGGCCGGAAAACTCCCCGTGGTAGTCCATCCGCTCGAGGTTGAAACCGACGTCGGTGAGGGGCATGCGGCCGGGGGAGCGCCCGAGGTCGACGGAGCGGATGATCTCTCCGTAGGAGACTCCGCGGTGGTCAAAGGCGCCCAAGACGCAGTCTTTGACTGACCCTAACAGGGTGGCAAAAGATGCGGCGGGATCCAGCTGCGTGCGGATCGGGAGATAGCTGACACAGTGGCCGATGAGGTCGCCAAAGCCGTCCTCGGTCTGGCCGGCCGCGGGGATGCCGACCGTGAGATCGGTCTCGCCGGCGAGCTTGTGCAGGAGCACGTTGAACCCGGCGAGAAGGGTGTTGAGGAGGGTGGCCCCGTTCCTGGCGCCCGCCCGGCGGACGGCTTTGGTGAGCGACGCGCCGATGACGTGGCGCCGGGTGGAGCCGGCGAACGAGCGTTCGGCGGGGAAGGGGCGATCTGTCGGGATCGCCAAGGGCGGCGGTGGCGGAGTGAACACTGCTCGCCAGTAGGCGAGATCGGATTGGTTGGATTGGCGATGGCTCGCGGCGTAGGTGGCGAACTGGGGGGCGGCTGGTAGGGAGGCCGATGACCGGTAGAGGGCGCTGAGGTCCTCCATGAAGACGTTGTAGGACCAGCCGTCGCAGATCAGGTGGTGGAGGTTGAGGACGAGGACGTGGTGATCCTCGGCCACCCGGACGAGGTGGGCGCGCCCGAGCGGCGCCGTATGCAGGTCGATGGGGGTGGCGGATTCGCGCCGGACGAGTTCGTCGATCGGGCGCTCGGATGGCGCGAGCTCTAGCGAGGCGACCGGTTCGATACGGAGGGATTCGGCGTCGGCGGCGAGCGCGCCGCGGAGGGAGTCGTGGCGGGCGAATACGGCGTCGACGGCCGCTTGCAGGGCGGGGACGTCGAGGGGGCCATGGAACTCGGTGGTCGTGAGTTCGTTGAAGGAGGCATTGCCGGCCGCGCTGTGCAGGGAGCCGAGGACGACTTCTTGCTGGGCGGGGGTCAGCGGGATATCGGCGATGCCGGGCCGGGGCTCCGCATTCCGGGGAAGCGGGGCGTTGAGGGCGAGGCCGCTGCCTTTGAAGAAGCCGCCCTGCTGCATCTCGGCGACGGATTCCTTGTAGGCGGCAATGACGAAATCGACATCCTCGTCGCTGTGGGCGACCGTCATGTAGGAGGGGAAGTTCTCCAGGATGAAGACGCCCTTCTCGCGCAGGTGGAAGAAGAGGAGGTTGGCGTATTTCTGATCCTCCTGGACGCGGACGAACATCTGCGAGCAGAAGTGCGGGAGACGGATGGGAACCTCGTTGGCAACAAAGAATTCATCCACGGTGGTGGCGAGCCGGGAGCAGCGAGCGTTGAGGGTTTCCCAGAGCTGCGGGCCGGCGCCATCGAGGTGGGTGAGCATCGCATGGCAGGCCGCGATGGCCAGCGGGTGCCGCACGAACGTGCCCGCGAAGAAGGTGACCGGGGCGACCGGGTAAGAATCGTCGCCATACTGCCAGAATCCGCCATCGAACGTGTCCATGTATTCGGCCTTTCCGGCGACGACCCCGATGGGCATTCCCCCGCCGATGACTTTGCCGTAGGTGGCGATGTCCGCCTTGACGCCGTAGAAGGTCTGGGCGCCGCCGAGGCCGGTGCGGAAGCCGGTGATGACCTCGTCGAAGATGAAGACGCAGCCCGTCTCCTCGGTGATCTTCCGTAGCTCGCGGATGAACTCTTTGGGCTGGAACTCGGGGCGGCGGCTCTGCATCGGCTCGACCATGACGGCGGCCAGCTCGTGCGCCCGGGCGCGGATGATCTCGAGCGACTCGTCGGTTCCGTAGTCGAGCACTAACATGTCACCCACGGCGCGCCTGGGAACGCCGGGGGCGGTGGGCATCGACGAGAGCTTGCCGTTGCGGTAATTCCCGCGCACCAACACCTCATCGAAGTTCCCGTGATAGTCTTTTGTAAAGATGGCGATCTTGTCCCGCCCGGTCACGGTGCGGGCGAGGCGCATGGCGGCCTGTACCGCCTCCGAGCCGGTATTGACGAAGCTGGCGCGTTCGTTGCCGGTGAGCTGGCAGAAGAGCTCCGCCGTCTCGCCGGCGAGGATGCTCTGCGGGCCGACCTCGAACCCGAGGTGGAGCTGGCGCTCGACGGCCTCGACGACGAAGTCCGGTGAGTGCCCCATGAAGCCGGGGCCGAAACCGTTGAGCATGTCGATGTACTCGTTACCGTCGATGTCCCAGAGGCGGGAGCCTTTCGAGCGACCGGTGACGATCTGGTAGCACATCTCCTTCCACGCGCGGTTGAAGTTCGATGCGGTGCGCGGGTCGGCGTAGTGCCTGCGGTGCTTCTGGGTGAGCTCTTTCGATTTCGCCGTGCGGGCCGTGTAGCGGGCGATGAGCCCGTCGAGGTGGCTGCGCTGTTGGGCTGTTAGGGTGGATTCGGAAATATCCGCGCCGAACTTGATAACGGCGGGGGCGGTATCGGCCACCGGGGCGACCGGCGGAAAGGCGGCCGGGGCGGCCGGGGACGGGGGGGCGGGAATCGGAGGTGGCGCTTGACCCTGCGAGGCGGCCGTGCCGCCGAGGACGGCGAGCTGCTGGCGCATGATCTCGAGCTGCTGGCTGACGATGGATTCGACGCCGCTGGGGAGGTGGGGTGCGGCGGCGGCCTGGGGCGCGGGGATCCCCGGGCCGGTCGAGGAGGTGGGCGGCGGTGCCGGGGTCACGACCTCTTCGGGCATCTCGGCGTCGAGGTGACCGACGAGGGCGGCGATGGTGGGAAGGTCGCCGAGGAGCTGGCGCATGGTGACGCTGACGCCGAAGCCGTCGTGGACCTCCTTGCCGACCTGGGTGAGCAAGAGCGAATCAAATCCGAGTTCGAGATAGGTGGCCTGGTCGTCCATCTCCTCCAGGGCGATCCCGGAAAGGTCGGCGAGAACTTCCTTGAGCTGCGCGGTGAGACGCGGCTTGCGGTCTTCTGGGATGCTGGCTTCAGGCATGGTGACGACGGCGGACGGCTGCGGGGCGGCGGGGGCGTTGGAGGACGACCCGGAGGAAGGGGCGAGTGGCCCCGGTTCGACGAAATAGCGTTTCCGCTCGAACGGGTAGGTCGGTAGGACGAGGCGCTGGCGCCGCTCGCCGTTGTGGTAGGCGTACCAATCGGGTGTGGCACCGGCGATCCAAAGCTTTCCCAGGGTCGCGGTGAAGTGGGCGTGGGCGCATGCGGAGCCCCCCTCGGCGGCGTGGGGAGCGGAGGAGAAGGCACGTGGGGACGGAGAAGACTTGTCCGGATTCTGCCGCGCCAGGGTGCTGAGGGTCTGGCCGGGGCCGACCTCCAGGAGAAGGTGGTCGGCCTTCGGCCACAGTTTCTCCAGGGCGCCAAGGAAGCGGACGGTCTGGCGCATGTGTTCGGCCCAGTAGCTCGGGCTGGTCGCTTCGGCGGCGGAGAGGGGCTCGTTGGTGACGGTCGAGATGATCGGAACCGTGCGCTCCGCGAGGTGGGCGGCGGCGATCTTCGCCTCGAAAGGAGCGATGGCCGGATCCATCATGCGGGAGTGGAACGCATGGGAGGTGTGGAGCGGCCTAGCGGCGATACCATCGCCTTCGAGGGCCTGCTGAAACGCGTTCGCGGCCGCGTGAGGGCCGGCGACGACGCAAAGCGACGGGCCGTTGACGGCGGCGAGGTCGAGGTCATCCGGCAGGCGCGCGAGGAGCTCGGCTTCGGGCAGCCGGACGGAAAGCATCGCGCCGCCGGGGAGGTCGCCCATGAGGCGGCCGCGCGTGGCGAGGATGCCGAGGGCATCGCGCAAGGTGAAGATGCCGGCGAGCGTGGCGGCGACGAACTCGCCGACGCTGTGACCGGCCATGAGGGCGGGGCGGATACCCCAGTGCGCCCACAGCTTCGCCATGGCGTAGCTCGTGACGAAGATGGCAGGCTGCGCGAGGGTGGTGGTGCGGAGCCGCTCGGCGGTGGCCTCCCCGCTACCGGAGATCGGGTAGAGTACGGTGCGCAGGTCCAATCCGAGGTCGGGCTCCAACAGCCCGGCGCACTCGTCGACCGTGGCGCGGAAAACCGGTTCGCTCTTGTAGAGTTGCGCCGCCATTCCCGGGTGCTGGGCGCCCTGTCCGGGAAAGAGGAAAACCAGCGGAGGATCGTCCGACACGGGAGTTCCGGCGGCGGAAGGGTCATCCCCACCAATAAGGAATCGGCGGTGCTGGTAGGCGGTGCGCCCGACCTGGAGCGTGAAGGCGACATCGGCGGGATTGAGCGATTTTTCGGTCGCCTGGAGCCGGGCAGTGGCGGCCTCCAGGGCGGTAGGGGTCTTGGCCGAGACCGGCCACAGGTAGCCCGGCTTGGAGGGCGCGGGCGAGGGCGCGCGCGCGGGTGCTTCCTCCACGACGAGATGGCCATTGGTACCTCCGACGCCGAACGAGCTCACACCGGCGCGCCGCGGGGCGTCCCCCCGAGCGTCCCACGGCCTGCTCTCGGCGGCGGGGAAAAACGGGGAGTTGGCGAAATCGATTTTCGGGTTCGGGTTCTCGAAGCCCACGAGGCCGGGGATGGTGGCGTGCTCGAGGGCGAGCGACGCCTTGATCAGGCCGGTGACGCCGGAGGCTGTATCGAGGTGGCCGATGTTTGATTTGAGCGAGCCGACGGCGCAGAACCCGGTGGCTCCAGTGCTGGCGCGGAATGCCTTGGTGAGCCCCGCGATCTCGATCGGGTCGCCGAGCGGCGTGGCGGTACCGTGCGCCTCGACGTAACCGATGGAGTCCGCGGTGACCCCGGCCATGTGGTGGGCCCGCCGGACGACGTCGGCCTGACCATCGACGCTGGGGGCGGTGAAGCTGTGCTTGACGCCACCGTCGTTGTTGAGGGCAGCCGCTTTGAGCACCGCGTGGATGTGGTCGCCTTCGGCGACGGCGTCGGCGAGGCGTTTGAGGACGACCACGCCGGCGCCATTGCTGAAGACGGTGCCCGATGCGCGGTGGTCGAAGGTGCGGCAATGCCCGTCCTTCGAGAGGATGCTGCCGTCCTCGTAGACGTAGCCCATGTGGCCCTC
>CAZKYJ010000364.1:0-5740 GCA_964556355.1 uncultured Verrucomicrobiales bacterium
AAGTATGGTAATTATAGCAATTGTAATATCAACCACGGAACAAGCAAGAGGGACTTTATGATGGGCAGCACGCAAATGGTCTGAAATCTTCCGGATGGGGAGGATCGTGCGGAGGGGATCGGTGGTCGAGACCGATTGATTCGGCGGGATTCGTCCGGTAGGTTGCTGGCTAGAGAGAAGAGGCTGAGCCGCGATCATTCGACGAACGGCGGTTCGCTGGAGACTGGCAGAGCAAGACCGCGAGTGAATAACCCGAAAACTAGATTTCCATTTCCTACCGGTCTTCGGATGCCAGATGGGAGAATCCGCGCGAATCTGCATAACTCAGAGCCATTCGAATGAACCCTGGCAACACTGTGGGTGAAGCGGGTCAGGCGGGGAGCCCCCCGGCGGCCGGGCAAGCCCGGCGCCGACCCATCACGCTCGTCATCCCGCGGCAGGCAGGAGGAGCCGGTGGGAGCGGAGCCGGTCACCAGCCGGAGGGCGGAGGGGCGCCACCCCGCCGGTCGAAGAGGTCGGCCGTGTTGATCTTGCAGTCGGACGACCACGACCCCGTGGAGGTGCCTCTGGATGCGGCCGTGATCTCGCTGGGGCGAGCGGCGGGCAACGACATCACGGTCGGGAACCCGTGGATTTCCGAACGCCATGCCGAATTCCGCTGGGAGGCGGAGCGGGGAGCTTGGGAGATCGTCGATCTCGACTCCCACAACGGCACGATGTTAGCGGGAAAAAGAATCCGTCGGGCACGGCTTTCCGACGGGGATACGGTGACTTTCGGGCTCCTGAAGTGCACCTTCCGGAGCCGGGGAGCCGCGGTGGCGACCACCCCACCACCCACGAGCAACGGCGCCGCCGCGGTGGCCAGGCCAGCGGGCTATCAAAAGCAGACACGCACGACGGCCGAGGTCGCGGCGGCCGAATCCCGGCTGGCCAACTTGCAGGCCGAGGAGCAAAAACTCCGCGCCGAACTCTTCGCCCTCCGTGAGGCGCATGAGGCGGCGTCCAAGGCGACCTCCACCTCCGCGAAAGAAGCGGACCAGTACGTCGAACGCCTGGATGGCGCCCGCGCGTCGCTCGAGCAGATCGAGCGCTCGGCTTCGGAGAAGGCCGGGATGCTGGCAGAGGCGGAGACCGAGCTAGCACACCTGCGCCGCGAGCTGAAAGAGGCGACCGCTGAGGCCGCCGCCCTCGACGGCAAGAATTCGGCGGCGAGACGGGTCATCGCGCAAGAGGAGGGCATGATCGTCGTACTCCAGAAAAAGCGGAGCGACTTGGAGACCGCCATGGCGACCCTGGAAAAACAGCGGACCGCCGCCGCCCGACGGCTCGAGCAGATTTCCGTCGAAGAGGGGGAGCGCCCACGCGCGCAAAACGGGGAGGCCGGCGCCGTGGCGACCGAACTTCGGAAGGCGCTGGACGCGGCGCGCGGCGAACTTTCCCAGCTCCATGGGGTCGCCGAGGAAAGCTCCGCCCTCCGGGACACCATCGCCCGTCTCGAAGGGTCGGCCGAAAGCGCCCAGTCCGAGCTCCGCTCGCTACGGGCAACCGTGGCCGAACGCGACACCGTGATCGCCACGCTCCGCAAGACCGTCGAGGACCTGGAGAAGACGGTCGCCACCCAAGAGTCTGCTCTCGCCGATGGGCGGGCGAACGAGGCCGGGCTGGCCACCCGCCTGGCCGAACTCGACCGATCGCTGACCGAACGGCGCGCCGCCATGGAGTCGTTGGAGGCGCGGCGCCAAGGGGCCGAAGGTGAAGTCGAAGCGTTGGGAAACACCGCGCGCGAACTCAAGGCCGCGGTGGCCCGGGAGGAAAAGGCGCTGGCCGAGCGCCGCTCCGCCGTGGAGGCGCTGGAGGCTCGCCAGAAGGACGGAGAGAAAGAATCAGCGACGCTGACGGCCGCCCTCGTCAAACTAGAGGGTGAGTTGGCATCCCGGGAGAAGCGGCTGGAGGAGCGCGATGCGGTGACGCTGGATCTCGCGGAGACGGAGGCACGCCTCGAGGCGCGAAAAGTGGCGCTCGGAAAACTGGCGGGAAAAGTCGAGGAGTCCGAGCAGACGTTGGCGCACCTGCAAAAACAGTGCGACCTGGCCGAAGAGCGCCTGCTCGAGCATCTCGCCCGGCTGGCGGCGAGCCACCAAGATCAGGCCACCAAGCTGGGCGCGGCGAATCCACCCCGAGGACAGACGGTCAGCGAAATGATCGCGGGGGCGCCTCCCGCCATGCCCTCCCCGGAGAGCCTAGAATCCCAGCTCGTATTTCAGACGGCCGAAACGAGCCGCCTGCAGGCGGAACTCAACCGGATCTCGGACCAGCTGTGGGACCTGCGCTGCGGGAGTGAAAACACCTCCAAATCGTCAGCCCAAGAGCTCGTGCGCCGCGAGTCCGAGCTGATCGAACAGCTGAAACAGGCCCGCCGGATCACCTCTGACCTGCAGTTCGCCATCTCGACGCTGTCCGCCGACCCGCCCCCGTCTTCCTCCCGCGAGCCGGAACCGGCGAACGACCCGCAGCCGGACGACGCAAAGGCGCCCACGAAAGCGAAGAAGCAGGCGTGACGAGCATGGGATGTGGGCGGGCGGCCGCGGCGATCACGCTGCCCCCCATCATCGTCGCATTGCCGACAGATTGGCCTGGTGCCCGAGGCGCGGGAATTTGATCCGTCTAAAAGGCCGCAGGGAACTTGGCGTCAGGCGAAACGAGGTGCCCCGCGCGGCTGCAGGCGACGCGAAGTCACCGGCAGGGCCTAGGGCGCAACGGGCTCCCAGCCGCCGAGTACGGCGAGCTTCGCCTCCATCGCTTCGGCCCAGATCTGGTATCCCTCCGCATTCGGGTGGACGCGGTCGGGCATGATCGACTCCGGCAGGGTTCCATCGTCTTCCAAGAAAGCCCCGGAGAGGTCGAGGTAGTGGACGGTACGGCCGTCGGCAAACTTTTCGATCAGTGCGTTGATCTCGTTGTTGCGGCGGCGGTGTTCCTCGAATGGCGGGGCACCGCGCGGGAACACACCGAGGAGAAGGACCTTGGTCTCCGGACTCCGGTCGCCGATGGTCTCGATGATCTGGCGCACGCCGCCAGCGGTCTCGTCGGCAGCCTGCATGTGGTGGCCAGTGTTGTTGGTACCGATCATGACGACGGCGACCTTCGGTTTCTGCCCATCGAATTCATCGTGCAGCAAACGCCAGAGGACGTGCTCGGTCCGATCGCCGCCGAAGCCGAGGTTCAGCGCGTTGCGGTGGGCGAAGTATTTGTCCCACACCTCCTGGCCCTTGCCCTCCCAGCCGTGGGTGATGGAATCGCCGATGAAGACGAGGTCGTGGCTCCCCTGCTTCGCCGCGGCCACTTTTTCCTTGTGCCGTTTCTCCCACCACTCGTCGCCGAGGCGATGTTCGGGAATGGTGGCCGAGCTGACGTTGAACGCCTCGCGGAGGGCGGCGTAGCGCTCTTTCATCGACTCGAGCACGTCGGCGTAGGCCGTTTCGTCGGCCACCGAGCGCATCTCTTCAGGGTCGTCTTGCAGGTCGAAAAGGTTCCACTCTCCCGTCTCCGTGAAATGCATGAGCTTGTAGCGGTCCGTGCGCACCCCGTCGTGCGGGGCGACGGCATGGGTGTTCTCGCCGTAGTAGTGGTAGTAGATCGCCTCGCGCCAGTCCTCGGGGATTTCGGCGGTATTCTTCAGGACAGGGACGAGGCTCTTCCCGTGGATCGTGGCGGGGATCGGAGCACCCGCCACCTCGAGGAAAGTCGGGGCATAGTCGATGTTCTGGATGAGTGCGGCGGGCTCGCTACCCGGCGCGACCACGTCGTTCCAGCGGATGAGGAAGGGCATCTGGAGCGACTCTTCGAACATCCATCGCTTGTCGTACCAGCCGTGTTCGCCAAGGTAGAAGCCCTGGTCCGAGGAGTAGATCACGATGGTGTTCTCGGCCAGGCCGGACTCGTCGAGATAGTCTAGGACCCGCCCCACATTTTCATCGACCGCGCGGATACAGCGCAGGTAGTCCTTGATGTAGCGCTGGTATTTCCACGCGGTGATTGCCTTGTCATCCATCTCCCCCGCCTCCATGGCGGCGATGAACTTCTGGTTCTTCGGCTCATAGGCGGCATCCCAGTTGGCTTTCTGCTCCGGGGTCATCCGCCGGTACTCGCCGTTGCCGATGTTGGTGAACACCTCCGGGAAGCGGTTCTCCCCCTTGAATTTCGAATCATGCCCCCACGAAAAATCTTTGGCCAGCGACATTTTCTGCTCGGCCAGCGTCTTTGACCGGTTGGCGTAGTCATCGAACAGCGTGTCCGGTTCCGGGATGGTGACATCGTCGAAGAGCGTCACGTGGCGCGGGGCGGGCGACCAGTTGCGATGGGGCGCCTTGTGCTGGCACATCAAAATGAAAGGCTTTTCCGCATCACGCCCTTCCTCGAGCCAGTCGAGCGCCAGGTCGGTAACCACGTCGGTCACATAGCCTTCGTAGTGCTTCCGCTTCCCGTCCATCTGGATGAGGTCGGGGTTGTAGTAGCTGCCCTGCCCCGGGAGGATCTCCCAATAATCAAATCCGGTGGGATCACTGACGAGGTGCCATTTCCCGATGATGGCCGTTTGGTAGCCTGCGGACTGGAGGAGCTTGGGGAAAGTGGTCTGCGAGCTGTCGAAGACGGCGCGGTTGTTGTTGAGGAAACCGTTGACGTGGGAGTGCTTGCCCGTGAGAATCGAAGCGCGGGAGGGGCCGCAGATCGAGTTGGTGCAGAAAGAATTTCGGAACACGGCCCCCTCCTTGGCCAGCCGGTCGATGTTCGGGGTCGGCGCCACCTTCTCGAGGCGACCACCGTAGGCGCTGATCGACTGGGTGGCGTGGTCGTCGGAAAAGATGAAGACGATGTTCGGCCGGTCGGCGGCGGCGAGCGTGCCGAGACAACCGACGAGGGCGAGGGCAGTGACGAGGAGGTTTCGCATGATCTTCCCACTACGCCACGGGATACGGCGACTTACAAATCCGAGGAGCGTTCGTCAGGGTCGGCGAGCCCCTCCGCGGCTTGGCGACAGTCGGCCGCCCAACGCAGGTGACGGATGCGCCGCACGTCCATCAGCGACGCCGCACGTCCATCAGCGACGCCGGGCGGACAGGAGCGACCCCGCGTGCGATGGAACCGCCCACCGATCTCACCACGGATGCAGCGCGCTCATTCGCCCGGTGCTTCCTCTTCCGCCGAACCGGACTCCCTCCCCGATTCGGGTGCCTCTCTCCTTGCCCCTTCCGGCGCCGGCCGCTCCAGGTCGGAAGGGGGAGTGGGAATGCGCCGCACCCTCGGGGGAGTGACCCCGGCAGCCCGGTCGGGTGCCCGGTCGGTAGCCCGGCGGGCGCCCTCCGGCAGATCCCGGCCGGCGTTCTGCCGTCCGACCCACTCGTGCACCCGACGCATCTCCCGCTTGAGGGCGTCGATCTCCTGGCGGAGGTGGCCGATCTGCTCGTGGAGCGGACCGACGAGCTCCCGCACGTGGCCTTCCATCTCGCGGGCGGCCCGCTCGTGCATCTCCCGCTCGTGCATCTCCCGCTCGTGCATCTCCCGCTCGTGCATCTCCCGCTCGCGCATCTCGCGCTCGTGCATCTCCCGCTCGTCGACGGCGTGCTCGCGGAATTCGCGGATCATGTGTTCGGCCATGTCGTTGACGTGTTCCGCCATCTCGTGGTTCCCGGCCGCTTCGAGGTGGGCGGCCCTCCCGCCGACACCGGACTGACCGGGCGGA
>CAZKYJ010000365.1:0-5735 GCA_964556355.1 uncultured Verrucomicrobiales bacterium
TCGAAGATGTCGTTGTGCCAGCTTTCGAGATAGGCGCAGCCCGAGCCCCGGCGCTTGCCCCCCTGGTTGACCGCCACCAGCTGGTCGTTGTGGAGCTTGAGGAAAGGGATGACCCCCTGGCTCTCGCCATTGGTGCCGTGGATGTAACTCCCGGTGCCGCGGACGGCGGTCCACGAGCCGCCGAGACCGCCGGCCCACTTGGAGAGGAAGGCGTTCTCGGCGATGCCCCGGATCATGATGGACTCGATGGAGTCATCGATCTTGTAGAGATAGCAAGAGCTGAGCTGCGAGTGAAGGGTGCCCGAGTTGAAGAGGGTCGGCGTGGACGAGCAGAAGCGCCGGCTCTTATACATCTTGTAGAGGCCGATGACTTTCTCGGCCTGCTCCTCTTTCGCATCGACAAACAGCCCCATGGAGACCCGGAGCCAGAAGAGCTGCGGGGTCTCAAGACGGCGGTGGGTCTTGCCCGTCTTGTCGGTGATAAGATAGCGGTCGTAGAGCGTCTGGATACCGAGATAGTCGAAGTCGAGATCCGCCGAGGGGTCGAGCGCCTCGGCTAAGGTATCGAGATCGAAGTCGCGGAGCCGCGGCGAAAGGCGCCCGATCTCGATGCCCCGGTTGAGGTTGGCTTTGAAGGCGCGGCGGTGGAAGGCGGGCAGCCCCTCGATGCCGTCGCGGACGATGTCCCAGCCGGTGACCTCTTCGTAGATGTAACTCAAGAGGATGCGGCCCGCGAACTTGCCGAAGTCGGCGTCGCGTTCGATGAGGCTCTTGGCATTGAGGATGATCGTCTTGTTGAGCTCGGCCAGCGTCATCTCCTCGAAGAGCGAGCGGCGGAGCTCCTCCTCGATCTCCTCGCGGGAGAGGCAGACCTCAAGGCCGATCATGGCGAAATCGACCCTCTTTTTGAGGTCGAGCCCGTCCCAGAAGAAGGACTTGCCATCGGGGGTCTTGATGAGGATGAGGGACTGCTGGTCGGGGTCGGGGGCGGTGTGGAGCGGGAGCTCGCCACCCTCCAGCAGCTCGGCGCGCTGGGCGGCGCGGTGGGCGCGGTAGAGGATGTAGGCCTCGGCGACCTTGAATTGCCCCTGGCGCATGAGCTCCTCCTGCACGCGGTCCTGGAGGTCTTCGATGTGGATGAAGTCCTGGCCGTTTCGGGTGACCCGGTCGGTCACGGCGGCGGCCACGGCGGCGGCGGGCTCGCTGTCGAGGTGGAGCGAGAGGAACGCTTTGCGCACGGCGATCTCGACCTTGCTGGCGTTCCAGGCGACGACTTCGCCGCTGCGGCGGATCACGCGCACGATGCGGTTGCGCACCGAGTTCTTCTGGCGCGCCTCGGACTCCAGCCGGCGGACGAGGCGGGCGTGGCGGCGCATCACCAGGCTCTTGGCCACGTCGTGCTCGTTGTGCTTGATCAGCGCGGCCTCGATGGCCGAGCTGATGTCGTTGGTGCTGAGGGCGAAGGTCTCCCCGCCGTGATCGTCGGCGCGCTCGGCCAGCTCCTGGCAGACCGCCCGGGAGATCGTCGCGACAAGCTTCCGGTTTTCTTGCGTGAAGATGTCGTCCTCACGGCGCGAGAGCAGGAGGTCGGTGAGGGCATCGCCGACGGTTTCGGTCACCTGCGCGATGTCGAAGTCGATGTGCTGCTCACCCACCTCGACCTTGACGTGGGACGCGCCGCGGAGGTCGGGCGCGACGGCGTCTTTGCTCCAGTCAAAACTGGGCTTCTGATCGCGGGGGGCGGTGGCGAAGCGTTTGAGCTCCAGGTCTTCTTCGATGAGGTCGCGGCCGATCATGGTGTTTGGGTTGGGGTCGAGGTTGAGGTGGGAGCGTGAAGTCGGGGCTAGAGTTCGTCGTCGTCGACGGTCTGGAGGGCGGAGGCCTTCTGGTACTCGGTGACCCGCCCTTCGAAAAAGTTCTGCTCCTTCTTGATGTCCATCATCTCGGCGAGCCAGGGGAGTGGGTTTTTGATGCCCTTGTTGATCGGGCTGAGCCCGACGCCCTCGAGGCGCCGGTCGGCGATGTAGTCGATGTACTGGGTGAACTCTTCGGCGCTGAGGCCGACGGCGCTGACGGGGAGGCAGTCGGCGATGAACTCCTTCTCCAAGGTGACGGCCTCGCGCATGAGATCGGTCAGTTCCTCGCGGAATTCCGGCGTCCAGATCTCCTGGTTCTCCTCGACCAGATCCATGAAGAGGTTGCGGAATACCTCGATGTGGTTGCTCTCGTCCCGGAGGGTATAGCGGAACATCTGACCGATACCGGGGAACTTGTTCTGCCGGTAGAGGCTGAGGATCATGCCGAAAAGCCCGTAGAACTGGGTGCCCTCCATGCACTGGCCGAAGAGAAAGATATTCTTGGCCAGAAGCTTCTTGTTCTCCGGATCGGTGAGGTCGAGGTCGCGGCGGAGCGCTTTCGAGACACCGGTGACGAAGGCGTTCTTCCGCTTGATGGTCTCGATCTGCTCGAACATGGCCTCGCACTCGTGCGTGTTGATGCCTAGGGAGGCGATCATATAGAGGAGGCTGTCGGCGTGGATATTCTCCTCGTGGGCATGGCGTCCGAGGACGAGCTTCAATTCCGGGGCGGTGACGGCCTCCCGGACGACGTGGAGCACATTGTCTCCGACGATGCCCTCGGCGGCACTGAAATAGCCGATCCCCATGCGGATGATCCAGCGCTCACCGTCGCTGAGATCGGTGGTGGACTGCCATTGCTCGATGTCTTTCTGCATCGGGATGTCCTCCGGCTCCCAGTGGTTGGCCTTCATCGTCCGGTAGATGTCGTAAGCCCACTGGTACTTCAGCGGAAGGAGGTTGAAGGTCATCGTGTCGCGCCCGTTGATCACCGCTTTCGCAGCGTAGGCGGCCTCCGCCTTCTTCTGGTCGAGCACGAAGCGCTTAGTTCCAATCTGAAATTCCGTTTCCATCCTTTATTTTCTGTAATTATTAGATCCGCGAGGTTTTATCGCGATGTGTTTGGCGGTTCTGATCCCGGATTGCGGTGGTTTTCGCGGTTATGAGAATTCTGGGGAGCAACTCTTTTCAGAAGGTTGAACCACCATATCTTGGGTGTGCGGGGAAGAGTATGCGCAAGATATGGGGGTAGGTGCAACAGATTTTTGCGCTTCAAGCCCACTTTTTGGACGTGTCTTGACCGGCGAGAAGTCAAGCGATTTTGTTACGGACACCTTAAGAAAATCGTCTAAAAATTATGGCATCCCTAACATTGACACGGCCACCATCGCAGCTTGAACGCTCAATGTAAGCCGATTGGAGCGCCTCCTGCGGCGGCGGCGGCTAGCCGCCTGAATAGGCGCGGGCGACCTCTTCGGCGATGATTTCCAAGCCCTCCCTGACAACATTATCCGGCTGGGAAAACGTCACGCGGATGCATTCTTCGGCCTGCTGCCACGGTTCGTCGAGGCCGAAGAAGAAGAATTCGCCGGGGACGATGAGGACATCGCGCGCTTTGAGACGCTCGTAGAGCGTGCGTGCGGTGATGGGCATGCCCTTGAACCAGAACCAGAGGAAGAGCGCGCCCTCGCTGCGATGGATGCGTACGGGGAGATCGGGGGGGAAAAACTCCAGCGCCCAGGCGGTGGCCTGCTCGGATTTCTGCCGGTAGAACGGTCCGATGGTGTCGCGGCTGAGGGCGAGGAGCTCGCCCGACTGCAGGAGCGGCCTGACGAGCGCTTGGCCGACGTTCCCGTTGGAAAGCCCGATAACGCTGGTCATGGCGGCCATGGCGGAGGCGACCTCCTCCCGTGCGATCACGATGCCGGTGCGCGTGCCGGGCAGGCCGAGCTTCGAGAGGCTGAGGGTCAGGACGACGTTCTCGTTCCACAGCGGGTTGATGTCGGTGAAGAGGATGCCGGGGAACGGGGTGCCGTAGGCGTTGTCGAGGATGAGGAGCTTGCCCCGGGAGGCGCAGAGTTCGGCCAGATGGGCAACCTCGGCATCGGTGAGTACGTTGCCGCTGGGATTGGTCGGGCGGGACGCGCAGATGGCGGCGATATCGTCGGTGAGCCGCGCCTCGACGGCCTCGAAATCGACCCGGTATTTGAAGGTGCGGTCGTCAAAAACCTCGACCCGCGGCCGGCACGCGGAGAAGAGATCGTCAGACATCCCCTGGTTGGCATAGCCGATATACTCGGGGACGAGCGGGAGGAGGATCTTCTTCCCATCGCCGGCCAGGAGGTTGAAGAGGTAGAAAAACGCGCTCTGGCCACCGGAGGTGATGGCGATGTTCGCCGGGGTGAGCGACCAGCCGAACTCGCGGTTCAGGCATGCGGCCAAGGCCTCCCGGAAAGCCGGGCTCCCCGATGGCGGGTCGTAGTTGACGAGCATGCGGTCAAACGCCTCGCCGTCCGCGAGGATCTCCCCCATCCGGCGGCGCCACACCGCGTTGACCTCCGGGATCGAGGCCGGGTTTCCCCCGCCCATCATCCGCATGTTCGGCGAGCTGGTCAGGGCCTTGCCGAGATCGTCCATCAGCTCGAGGATGCCGCTGGAGCCGGCCAGTTTTTGCCCGGTGCGAGAGAATTGGTCGACGTTCACCCCGAACGGGTAAGGGTGGGAATGGCGTGGGGCAATCGTCGGTGTTCCCGTCCGCCTCTGACGCGCATCAACCACGGGCGGAAACCGGCAGATGCGGCGCGGGCCGAACGCGGCCGACCGCATCTTCATCGAGATCCGACGACCGGCGCATGGCCCGCGAGGCGCCCCCCTCCGGGCTCCCACCGGGAGCGTAGAAATGGTCGACAATCCGGAGGGGCCGACGCATCGATTCATGGTGTCGCACAATCGATGAACGGCAAGTTTTTTATTGTTCTAAAGAACAGTATATTGCCCGTCCATGGCCAGGCCGATCCAATGCCCCTACGTCGAGCTGCATGCGCGGAGCGCGTTCAGCTTCCTGCGGGGGAGCGACCAGCCGGAGGCGCTGGTGGCGCGCGCGATGGCCGTCTCGGTACCGGCCCTGGCGGTGACGGACCGGGACGGGGTCTACGGGTCGGCGCGGGTGCACCACGCCTGCCAGAAAATGGCGGGCGGCACGGTGCGCGGGATCGTGGGGGCGGAGGTGACGGTCGATGACGGGAGCGTGATCCCGGTTCTGGTGGAAAGCCGCAGGGGTTACCAGAACCTCTGCCAGCTCCTGACCAAGGGGAAGCTCCGGGCGCCGAAAGGCGAGGGCTCGGTGGCGTGGTCGGAGCTCGGGCAGGCGTCGGAAGGACTGGTGGCGCTGACCGGCGACGAGGAGGGACCGGTGCGCCGGGCACTGGCGCGGGGGGATTGCGAGGGCGCCATGGCGGCGGCGCGGCGGCTGGTGGCCCGCTTCGGGAAGCGGAACGTCTACGTGGAGCTGCAGCGGCACCGGGTGCGCGGCGAGGGCTGGACGAACAAGGCGCTCACCGACCTGGCCCACGCCCTCGGTCTCCCGGTCCTGGCCACCGGAGGGGTCTGCTACGCCGGGCGGGAGGGGCGGCTGCTGGCGGACGCCTTCACCTGCCTGCGCGAGCACACCACGCTCGACAACGCGGGCACCCTCCTCGCCCCGAACGGCCAGCGCTACCTGAAGAGCCCGTCGGAAATGTGGGCGCTCTTCGGCGACATCCCGGCGGCGCTGAACAACACTGTGCGGTTGGCCGAGCGGCTCGAGTTCGGGCTGGAAGACCTCGGTTACGCCTTCCCGCGCCACCGGTGCCCGCACGGCGGGACGATGGAGGAAACGCT
>CAZKYJ010000366.1:0-1023 GCA_964556355.1 uncultured Verrucomicrobiales bacterium
GGTCGAAACCCTCGACAGGATCCTTGCCCGAACGCCCAACGAGAACCCGTGGCTCGGTGACAAGAAGGCCCGCGATCTCCGCGCCAGGCTCTCCGCCCTTCCCCCGGGCGCACCGATAGCTGATGTCGGCTCTCTGAAATCCGAACTCGCCAAGGCCGAGCTCAACCTCGGCAACGAGGACGCCGCCATCCGACTCCTCCTCGAATGCGAGCGCGAACACCTCCAGGAGATCACCGTCGGCTGGTGGCGCGAGGCCGCTTTCGCCCTCGCCAACAGCGTGCGCTTCAACCTCGGCGTCGCCTTCATGCGCCAGGCCGAAACGCTCAACTGCTGTCAGCAGAACACCTCCGACAGCTGCATCATGCCCATCCAGGGCTCCGGAATCCATCCCGAGAAGCAACCTGCCCTCAACGCCATCGCCTGCTTCAAGGCCATCCTTGATAGCGAGGTGGGCGACGCCGACGTCCACCTCCGCGCCCGCTGGCTCCTCAACATCGCCCATATGACCATCGGCACCGAACCCGGCGACGTGCCCTCGGAGTACCGCATCCCGCTCGACAGCCTCATGGCGGACGAGCCTTTTCCCCGGTTCACGAACGTCTCCGCCCCACTCGGGCTCGACA
This sequence comes from uncultured Verrucomicrobiales bacterium, assembly GCA_964556355.1. Taxonomy (GTDB): domain Bacteria; phylum Verrucomicrobiota; class Verrucomicrobiia; order Verrucomicrobiales; family DEV007; genus CAZKYJ01. The sequence goes on from CAZKYJ010000366.1 coordinate 624, forward strand.
CCTTCAGCCTCTCCGGTGGCACCATCGCGGACGACTTCAACAACGACGGCTATATCGACCTCGCCGTCTCTTCCTACCATCCCGACGGACAGCTCCAGCTCTTCCTTAACAACGGCGACGGCACCTTCACCGACCGCACTGCCGACTCCGGCCTCGGAGGCATCCTCGGAGGGCTCAACCTCGTCCAGGCCGACTATGACAACGACGGCTGGCTCGACATCCTCGTCCTCCGCGGCGCGTGGCTCGGGCGAGAGGAAGACGAGGAACGAGGACATCGCCGAGAAGGCGGCCGAGAGCACGACGCCGGAGAGGACGAGGCGCAGCGGCGTCAGCCCGCCCTGGGCGCTGGCGATGAAGAACACTGCGAAGGACGCGGCCAGCGCGCCGAGCAACGCGCCGC
>CAZKYJ010000366.1:1033-5730 GCA_964556355.1 uncultured Verrucomicrobiales bacterium
CCACCCGAACTCGCTCTTGCGCAACGACGGAGTACCCGGGGCCGCCCAGTTCACCGACGTCACTTTCGCCAGCGGCCTCGCGGAGGTGAACGCCCCCACCCAGACCGCCGCCTGGGCCGACTATGACAACGACGGCGACCTCGACCTCTATGTCGGCAACGAGACGATGCCCGACGGCCCAGGATTTCCTTGCCAGCTCTTTCGCAACAACGGGGACGCCACCTTCACCGACGTGGCCGTCGCCGCCGGGGTGACCAACGACCGCTTCACCAAGGCGGTGGTCTGGGGAGACTACGACGCCGACCGCTACCCCGATATCTACGTTTCCAACTTCGAGGGCGCGAACCGCCTCTACCACAACAACGGTGACGGCTCCTTCGCCGACCGCGCGCCCGAACTCGGCCTCACCGGCCCGCACGCAAGCTTCCCCGCCTGGTTCTGGGACTACGACAACGACGGCCGGCTCGACATCTATGCCTCCGGCTACTTCGGCGACATCGCGGCCTTCGCCGCCCACGCCCTGGGCATTCCGTACAGCTTCGAACACGCCGCCCTCTATCGAGGCGACGGCAGGGGCGCGTTCGCCGAGGTCGCCCTCGAGGTCGGCCTCGACCATCCCACCGCGCCCATGGGCTCCAATTTCGGAGATATCAACGGCGACGGCTTTCCCGACTTCTATCTCGGCACCGGCGAGCCGAAGCTCATGAACATTATGCCCAACCTCATGTACCTCAATCGGGAGGGCCAACAGTTTGTCGATGTCACCCGAGCCAGCGGGCTCGGCCACCTGCAAAAAGGACACGCTGTCGCCTTTGCCGACTTCGACAACGACGGAGACCAAGACATCTTCGAACAGCTCGGTGGCGGCTATCTCGGCGACAGATTTTACGATGCCTACTTCGAGAATCCCGGAACCGACAACCGCTGGCTCACCATCCACCTGACGGGCACGACATCGAACCGCTCGGCCATCGGTGCCCGAATCCACGTCGAGGTCGGTGGCGGCGAGTCCCGGAGCATCTTCAAGTGGGTCAACAGCGGCGGCAGTTTCGGCGCCAACCCGCTCCGCCAGTACATCGGGCTCGGGAAGGCCTCGAGGATCGAATCCTTAGAAATCTACTGGCCGACGTCCGACGCCACCCAACGGTGGGACGACGTTCCCATCGACCACACCATCCGGATTGTCGAAGGCAGCGGCACCCTGGAGATCCGCTAGTCGACCATCCGCAGAAACGTGGCCGTTGGAGCCCCACCCCGGCCCGCCCGGGCGCACTTCGCCGGGGCCACGGAAAGTTGGGGGCCGCTGTCCGACGGACGATTCGGGCGGCGAGCGATCGCCGCCGCGCTGACTTCTGGCTTGTCATCGCCGGCAATTCATGTTGGCTCTCCGCTCATGAAATCTCATTCTTCGACCATGCCATTCCTCGCCCGCTTCGCGGCCCTCGCCATCACCGGTGCTCTCTTCGCCCCGTGTTCCCAAGCTGACGAAGGGGTCGCGCATCCCGACACGAAAGGATGGAAAGACCTGCTCTCGCCCGATCTCGCCAACGCCAGTGGGGCGGAGCACTGGAGGTTCGAGGATGGCGTCCTCGTCGCCGATGACCATCACACGCTGTGGACGAAAGAGTCCTACAGCGATTTCGTCCTCGACCTCGAGTTCAAAGTCGCGGACGAATCGAACAGCGGCGTCTTCCTCCGCTCCGGCGACACCAACAACGTCCTCGCGGCCCTCGAGATCCAGGTCCACGCTTCGGCCGACGGAAGCAAATACGGCATGGTGGGCGCCATCTACGACGCGCTCCCGCCATCGGAGGAAGCCGCGAAGCCGATCGGCGAATGGAACCACTTCACCATCACCTGCCAGGGCAGTCTGGTGAAGCTCATCTTTAATGGGAAGCTCGTGCTCGACGCAGATCTCGATCACTGGCCCGAGGTCGGGAAGAACCCGGACGGCACGCCGAACAAGTTTCCCCGGGCGCTGAAGGATTTCGCCCGCTCCGGCCCGATCGGTTTCCAGGGTCTCCACGGCGCCGCGCAAGCGCCCGTCTGGTATCGCAACATCAAGATCAAGCCCCTCTCGTAAGCATCCGCCATCGGCTTGAAACACCCACCTGCGGATGGCAGTAGTCCTGCCCACGCCAAAAATCCCAAGATCATGAACAGACTGACCCGACGAAATTTCCTCCGCACCTCAGCCGCCGCCGGTGCCACCGCATTCGGGGCTCCCGCCATTCTCAGTGCCCAAAACAAAGGCGACAAGCTCCGTGTTGCCTTCATCGGAGTGGGCGGTATCAACGCCCGTCACATCTCTGACACGATGGGGCACGGCGACATCTGCGGCGCCTACTGTGACGTCGATTCTTCCCGCTGGGACAACATCCCGAAAACGATCCAGAAGCTCGAGGAAAGCGGCAAGACGGAACTCGCCAAACATTGGAAAGCCGCCAAGGGCTACCAGGACTACCGCGAGATGTTCGAGAAGGGCGCGGATAGCTTCGACGCCGTCATGATCGGCACCCCGGATCACACGCACTTTCCGGCAACGGTGATGGCGCTCAACCACGGGAAGCACGTCTTCACGCAAAAGCCGCTTACCCACACGGTCTGGGAAGCCCGGCAGTTGGCCAACGCCGTCGACAAGTACCAACTCGCCACCCAGATGGGCAACCAGGGCCACGCCAACGAGGGCAACCGCCTCATCGCCGCCTACGTCAAGGGAGGTTACCTCGGCGACATCAAGGAGATCCACTGCTTCACCAACCGCCCGATCTGGCCGCAGGGCTTCGTTTGCCCGGAAGGCGAGGACGAGATCCCCGAGACCCTCGACTGGCAGAACTGGCTCGGCTGCGCGGATGATCGCCCGTTCCTCGGCAACCGCGTACTCGATCCCAACTGGAAATCCCGCGGGGGCGCCTACCTCCCGTTCAACTGGCGCGGCTGGCTCGACTTCGGCGGTGGCGCCCTCGCCGACATGGCCTGCCACACGATGGACTCGATCTTCATGTCCCTCGACCCCGGCTTCCCGACCCACGTCGAAGCGACCAACGTGGATACCCTCACCGACGACGCCTTCCCCAAGGGATCGACATTGAAATGGACTTTCGGCCCGAAGGGCGATCGTCCCGGTTTTGATGTCTACTGGTATGACGGGACGGACAACGAGGACAACGGCAAGCGCCACCCGCGCCTCGTCGAACTCACCAACGGTCAGAAGTTCGGCAACAGCGGCAACATCTATGTCGGCACCGAACGCACCCTCCTCGTGCAGGGCGACTACGGCGACAGCAGCCGGATCATCCCAGAGGAGGAGCACCGCGAACTGGCGATGGCACTGAAAGAAAAAACGGGCACCGCCGCCCCGCCCCGCGTCTACGAGAAGTCTATCGGCCACCACACGGAGTGGCGGGAGGCCGCCATCGGCAACAAACCCTACGACTATCCCGGCTCAAACTTCAAGTATGCCGGTCCGTTCACCGAGACGGTCCAGCTCGGCAACGTCTGCCTCCACCATCCAAACGAGTCGCTCGCCTGGGACGGCCCGAACCTCCGGTTCAGCAATAATGAGGCGGCGAACAAGCTCATCACCAAGGGCTACCGCGAAGGCTGGGATTTCAAGCTCGACAAGGCCTAGCTACAGCTCCCATACGCACCCGGCCTTGACCCTCGCCGTCGTGGCGCCCACTCCGGTGGGCGCCGCTTTTCGTGATGAGAATAGCCACCGTCATCGCCTGCCTCCTGGGGTTCGAGGCGGCGCTCGTCGCCTCGGAAGGCGAAGCCCCCCGCCCGAATATCCTCTTCATTTTCGCCGATGATTGGGGCTGGGGAGATCTCGGTTGCCACGGACACCCCTACGTCAAAACCCCGAATATCGACCGGCTCGCCGCCGAGGGCACCGACTTCCACCGATTCACCGTGGCCAGCGGCGTCTGTTCGCCGAGCCGGGTGGCCGTGATGACCGGACACTTCCCGGCCCGCTACAATATCGACGGGCACTTTGCCTGGGTGCCGAGCAACGCGAGGCGCAATATGCCCGACTGGCTGAGCCCCGACGCCCCGCTGCTGTCCCGGTTCCTGCAAGAGAGCGGCTACGCGACAGCCCACTTCGGCAAGTGGCATCTCGCCAACGACATGATCCCCGACTCACCGCTACCCGGCGAGTACGGCTACGACACCTACGGCGCCTTCAACTGCGCCGGCGAGCAGATGCCCGTGCACGAGGACGCCCGCAACGCCATCGCGTTCATCGAAATGAGCCAGGCAGAGGGCAAGCCGTTCTTCATCAATCTCTGGATGCATGAACCGCACACACCTTTCCATGTCATCCCGAAATACCGCTGGCGGTTCCCCGAGCTCGAGGATGCAGACAATATCTACGCCTCCGTCCTCTCCCATGCGGACGACCGGATCGGCGAGGTCCTCGATGCCCTCGACCGATTGGGGATCGCCGATGACACCCTCGTCATTTTCAGCTCGGACAACGGCCCCGCCCGCGCCTCCCGCCCCACGGAGCTCGAGCTCCAGTACGACACCGCGACCGGCGCCGGGTTCGGCATCGGTGCGGCGAAAGGGGTGACCGGCGGACGGAAAGGCTACAAAGGCGCGCTCTTCGAGGGCGGCATCGGCGTCCCGTTTATCGCCCGCTGGCCCGGGACGATCCCCTCGCGAAGGGTCGATGAGAGCAGCCTGATCTCCGCGGT
>CAZKYJ010000367.1:0-5727 GCA_964556355.1 uncultured Verrucomicrobiales bacterium
CGCCCGCCCCCAACGCTACGGGGCGGCGCAACCCGTGGACCCGGCTCCTGATTTGGACGTTCGGGGGGATCCTCACGTTGGCTTTTGGTCTACCGGCCCTGGCCGTGACCCTCTACATGATCGTGGGAGGCCACATGGGGCTGGCCGAGCTCATCTTGATCTTCTTTGTGTTCTTGATGGCAATCGGGTTCGGGTGGGGAACCTTCGCCCTCGCCCGGTGGGCCGGCCGCCCCGGGGCCCCGACGGAGGGACGGGCTCCGAAAATCGTCTTCTTCGCCTTGCTGGCCGCCGCGCTCGCCCTGCTGCTGTTAATCGCACTGAGCATCCCCGCGCTCACCCCGATGACGCGGCACGTCGAACCCCTGCCCATCGAGGCCCCAGCCGGCGAATAGAGCGGCCGGCGCTTCCCGGTTGCCAGCTGGCGTCGCGCACCCTTAGGTGCACGACGATGACCGAACGGATGGCCAGACCCGGTGGGTGGGTATTGTTGAAGCGGCACCGGGCTGCCTGGGTCTCGCTCTGGGTTCTCGCCGCCCTGGCAGTGGTGGCGGTCGTCGGGCCGATGCTCCTCCCCGACGCCGTCCGGCAAACATCGCCGCACACCTACCTGCCGCCGCTGAGCCGGGTGGCCGTCGCCGACGGAGGAAAGCCCGTGTTCTACCTTTTCGGGACGGACATCAATGGCAAAGGGCTCTTCTACCGGGTGCTGGCCGGGGCGCGGATCTCCCTGGGTGTCGGCTTGGCCGCGGCTTGCGTGAGCCTTTTCCTCGGTACCGCCTACGGGATCGCCGCGGGCTACGCGGGCGGGAGGATCGACGGCATCATGATGCGGATCGTGGACGTGCTCTACTCGATCCCCCGCATCTTGTTCATCATGATTTTCATCGCCGCTTTCGACCCCGCGCTCCGCGGCGGCATCGACGGGCTCCGCGGCTGGGCCGGGTCGTCCGGACTGCACGGGCTCGAGGAGGCCCTGGGCGACGCGATCCCCTACTCCCGGATCTTGATCTTGGTGGTATCGTTAGGATTGATCGAATGGCTGACCATGGCACGCATCGTCCGCGGCCAGGTGCTCGTCCTGCGCGAGCAGCAGTACGTGACCGCCGCCCGCGCGATGGGGCAGTCCCCCGGCAAAATCATGCGCATGCACCTCCTGCCCAATCTCTGGACGGTCATCCTCACCTACCTGACGCTCACCGTGCCGGCCGTCATTTTGGACGAGACCTTCCTGAGCTTCCTCGGCCTGGGGATCGACGACCCTGCGGCGAGCTGGGGGTCGCTCCTCAAGGACGGAGCCCAGGTGATCAACCCGGTCGATAGCAAGTGGTGGTTGCTCGTCTTTCCGGCCGCCTTCCTGGCGATCGCCCTCATGGCACTCAACTTCCTCGGGGATGGCCTCAGGGACGTTTTCGACCCACGAACGCAACATTAGCGTCGCGCGGGAGGCACAATGTATTTACAATGTGTGACTTCTGGCAAGTGAACTGGCGCGGATGGGTTGACCGGCCATGGCAGGGTGCTAGCGTTCTTCTGGGATTGCTTCGGCGATAACGCCCCCACCCCGACCGCTAACCGTTCCCGTTCCCATGGCTCACAGGCCACACTCCCCATTCTTCGCCACCTTTGGATCTCCTCCGGATTCGGTGGTCGCGACGGATACACCGGTGCAGCTCGAACAGCTTTCTGAACTGGGGATGGTCTTCCAGTCGCCCACCGCACTGCCGCTGGGGACGCGCCTGGCCATCGGTCTCCATCTCTGTCCCGACTGCGACTCGGCAACGGGCGAGGGCGAATTCCTGATCGTCGATGGGATTGTCGTCGAGTGCCACTTGGATCCCATGGCATCGGCCGATTCGTATTCGGTGACGCTGCTCTTCGAGAAGGTCAACCGCACTGATCAAGCCCGCATCCGACGGGCGATGGGCTGCTGCCAGCAGGGGGTCGGGTCGATCTCCACCCTAGGAGGCCGAAACCAGCTCCCCACCTTCGGACCAAACTAAGTCCCGTAATGCTCAGATCATCGAGCAAACTCGAATTATAGGGACGTGACTTTTATTGTTGCGCTCGGAACGCATCCCTCGTAGGGATGGCAGAATGAGGAGAAGAAGAATCCTGGGAGATCCGGCGTGCCCGAATGTCTACCACGTTTATTCGCGGATCATCAATCGGGAGAAGCGCCTGGAGGCGCCGCAGCGCGAGGACTTCCAGCGCCTTGTCGAGGCGCATGCGACGATGGCAGGTATAGAGGTGATTTCTTTCGCGGTGATGCCGAACCATTTCCACCTTCTGGCCCGCGTCCCTGACCGGGAATCCGCGGAACGGGCCGTGACGGATCGGATCCTTCTCGAGCGTCTCGGCGCCGTCTATTCGGAATCGACGGTGAGAAAGGTTCGCGAGGCCCTCGATCGGCTCGGGCGCGCCCCAGAATCGACTGCCTACCTGGCCCTCCGCCGTCGCTTCCTCGATCGGATGCACGATCTCTCGACCTTCGTCAAAGAGGTTAAAGCCCGCTTCACAATGGAATACAACAAGGCCAACGATCGCTCGGGGCCGCTGTGGGAGGACCGGTTCCGCAGCGTGCTCCTGCAATCTAACGATCCTTCGTTACTTCTCGTGATCGCCTCCTACATCGATCTCAACCCGGTGCGTGCCGGGCTCGTCTCCGACCCGAAGGACTATCGGCACTGCTCGTATGCAGCGGCGCTGGGCGGGTCGCGCGCGCAGGCCGATGCCATCGGACGGCTGCTGGGGCTCGACACCTCGAGCAGGTCAGCTCGCCGCGAAGTCCTCGCCCAGTACCGGATGCTGCTCTTCTGCAAGGCGCTTCCCTCTTCAGGGACGGTGCCGGGCAGAGCGAGGCGTCGCGCCGGTGTCCCCGTGGAATGCATTCGCAAGGTCATCGACTCCGGAGGACACCTCCCACCGATGGAACTCATCCATTGCCGGGTACGGTATCTCACCGACTCGCTCGCACTCGGCTCCCACGAATTCCTCGACGACCTCTTTCCCGGCCGCCCGAAACCGCCTCGCAAGATCGACCTCGGGGATCTAGAAATTCTCCGCGACCTGCGAGGGCAGGCGGTTTTTCCCGGCAAAGAATTGTCTGCTCGCGGGGCCAACTGATGCCCCCGCCGCCCACGAGCTCCCTGAGGCACCGCCCGCCTCGCCCCGTGAAGCCCGGCGCCAAACCGGTCGGTAGCTGGCGAGCCACACCTGATGCCGGGACGATTGGGAACGATGGGGGAGTCCTCTTCCCACGGGACGGTTGCAGTCGTGCGGCGGGTGGCGCGACGCGGAATCGCCGAGATTCCTCGTGAGATCAACCCCAGGCTTGCCTCCGAACGAGGACTTCGGGAGGGCAAATGGTTGGCGCGAAAAAGCTTTGGTTGGCACGCGAACGACGCCCACCCCCCGCGCTCGACGGAGTGAAATTCCCGGCCCGCCCCGGTCGCCGCGCGTCATGGTTCGCCAAGCTGCTCCTCGACGAGATCGACCGCTTGCTTTCCGGCGTCTCCCGCCTCGTTGGTGACGATGAGATAACCGAAGTCGGCTTCGGGAAAAAGCGTGATCCGGGCACGCCAGTAGGTATTCGATCCGTCGTGGCTAAGGCGCCCCGATCCGGTGCCGACGCCCCACCCGAGCGCGTAACCGTCGAGGCGTGGGCGATGGAGGATCATGTAGGTCTCTGGTTTCAACAAGGTGCCCGATTCGCCGCGCGCGCCCGCCACTTGGTCCGCCCCGAACTTCATCCAGTCGCGCAGGCTCATATGAACCGTGCCCGCCGGCCCGTAGGCTTCCGGGTTGTCCCCCCGGAACCCGGTGGCGACGGGCGTCACCTCAGCCCCCTCCCGCACGTGTCCCCTCGGGCTGTTCCGCTCGGGCGCGCCGAATCCGAACTCCGAGATCCCGAGCGGCTTGAAGAGTTGGTCGGCGATCAGTTTCTCCCACGGTTTGCCGAACGTCTCCTCGAGCACCGCTCCCACGACTACGTAGCCGACATTGGAGTAGAGAAACTTCTCGCCCGGTTTCGCCAGCAGATCGTTGGTCAGAGCCCAGTCAGCCAGCTCCCGACGGTGCTCGGTCACTTTCTTACCCGGCTCGCGCAGAGCCGAAAAGATGGCGTTCGGAGGGTTGGCCGGAAGGCCTGCGGTGTGGCAGAGCAGCTGCTCCAAAGTGATCGACCCGGCGGGCTGCGGGAGCTCCGGGAAGATCTCCGCCATCGAGGTTTCAAAGGCCAGCTCTCCGGACTCCACATAGCGTGCCACCAAGGTGGCGGTCATCGCTTTGGTGTCCGAGCCGAGATGCCAGAGGTCGTCCACCGACACCCGCTTCTTCGAGTCGGAACTCCGTTGACCATCCACCGCGACGGCCGTTTCTTTGCCGTTGCGGAAGACGAGCGCGCCGACAGCAGGCACGCCGGTCTGCTCCCGGATCACGGCGAGCGCATCCGAGAGCTCGTCGGCCGGGCAGGGCGCGATCGCAGCCAGAACGGTGATGGCACCAAGTATCGTACTCCTCATGGTTTCTCGTGCTTGTGTCGGTTTCTCGGGCGGTCTTGCCAATCGATAAGATCTTCGGCCACCGGTTTCCGCAGGCCATTGCCGAGGCGGTCGAGGTTCTCGGCGATGTCCATCCAGCGGGCGGCCATCTCCGCAACGGTGTGGGGTTCGTCCCCGGCGAGGTCGTGGGTCTCGGTACGGTCGGCGGCGAGGTCGTAGAGTTCCCAGCGCCCGCCGCGGGCGGAGACGAGCTTGCGGTCACCTTCGCGCAGGCCGCGGTTGTCGGAAAACTGGAAGTAGAGCCGCTCGTGGGGCGGACGGGTTTCGCCCCGGAAGATCGGAGCGAGCGACTTGCCCTGCAGCGGCTCGAGGCCATCGCGCTGTGGGTATTCGGCGCCGGCGAGGTCGAGCGCGGTCGCCATGAAATCGATCAGGTGCGCCGGCTGGTCGGTCATTCCGCCGGCCCGGCTTCCCAATCCCTTCGGCCAGCGGGCGATGAGCGGGCTGGCCACACCTCCCTCGTGGGAGTTTTGCTTGTACTGGCGGAACGGGGTATTGCTCGCATTCGCCCACTCGGGGCCGTAGCTCCAATAGCTCTTCGCCTCCCACGGCATGATCTCGCGCGAGCGCGCATCGTCGAACGGGCAGCCGCCATTGTCGGAACAGAAAAGTACCAGCGTGTTGTCGAGCACGCCCTGCATCTCCAGGTTGGCGATGAGGCGGCCGATGTTCTGGTCCATCCGGTCGATCATGGCCGCGAAGGTTGCCATACGGAAGTCCTCCCAATCGCGCTCGTCTTCCGGGAGGGTGTCCCAGGCGTCGACCCACGCCGGGCGCGGGCTCAGCTGCCAGGCCGGATCGATCAGGCCCATGGCAACCTGTTTCTCGTAGCGCGCGGCGCGGACGGCGTCCCATCCGCCCCGGAACTTTCCCCGGTATTTCATGACGTCTGGCTCCGGGGCCTGCAGCGGGTAGTGCGGTGCGTTGTAGGCCACGTAGAGGAAGAACGGCTTGGTCGCATCCTCCCGGATCGCCTCGTCGACGAAGCGGATCGCGTAGTCCGTGTTCGCGTCGGTGGTGTAGAAATCGGGGCCGAAGTCGCTCCACGGCTCGCCGTCGAGCCGGAAGGTATTGTCTCCGGTAAAGTAGTTGGTCGCGCCGCTCAGGTGGCCGAAGTACTTCTGGAACCCGTGGTCGGTGGGCTCGTCGTCGAGGTGCCATTTGCCCG
>CAZKYJ010000368.1:0-5713 GCA_964556355.1 uncultured Verrucomicrobiales bacterium
CAACTTCCTCCTCCCGCCTCGCCTGTCGTTGCAGGGGAAGCCGCGGCACTAACATGATTTATTAGACAGCTTCTCAGCAGGCAGCCAACCTCACATCGGATGGGCGGTTCTGTCCACCGGCTTCTTCTCATTGACTTGGGCACTCCGGGATCGATGCCAGTGACGCCTTCGGAGCACCGCCGATCGCGCCCACCGCACCGCCACCGGGAATTCATTCGTCCCTTCCCATCGTGCTCGGAGCTGGTCGGCGACCTGCTTCCCGAGATCTTCGACGAGGTTCTCCTCGTCTGGCACGAGGAGGGCTGGGTTCGGTTAGCTGCCGTTTCTCATGGGGCGGCACCCGCAATACCACGCCCGTGGTGCTGGCCGAGATGTTGCGCTTTCTTTACGAATCTTACGGTTGCGATAGGGGCAGCCAAGGCGTCCGGTTCATGGTGCGGCACGAAGATAGGCCGTGTGAACACGACATTCCGATCTCGTCTTGAACCCCGATTCCGAGCCCGATAGTCCGGCAGCGAAGGCCGGTGAGCCGAAGTCCCGCAGACGGGGGTGCTCCGGGTGCCTGGGGAAGGCGCTGGGGATCGTGCTCGTGCTCGCGATACCCGGACTCTTCTTGCTCAACGGTCCAGGCTTTCGCGCCCTCGCGGATTGGGGGCTCGGCTTCGGCCTGTCGAAGATCCAGCTGGACGGCGAGTACGAGATCGCCGGCACGCTCCTGTCCGGTATCGAAATCCGTGACCTGGTGACCTCGCCTGCTGCCGGGGTCGATGCCCCAGCATCGCCCGTCCGGGCACTCGCCGTCGGCTTTGCGGAGGTCCGCTACAGTTTGGTCACCCTCGTCAAAGGCGCCCCCCTCGATGCGCTGCAGATCGTCCGCCTCCGCGACGCAGATATCACCGTCGATCTCCCGCCAAAAAAAGAAAAGCCGAACGAGGAACCCGAGGACGCCAGGCCGAAAAGCGACCCGCTCGCGATCGTCTGGAAGCTTCTCGGCGCTACCTACGATCTGGAGAACGTCAACTTCCGGCTCCTCAAAGAAGGGAGCGAGACCCTCCTGGTCGAGGGCCTTTTCCTCCGCCTCGGCGAAGGTGTCGAGGGCGAGCTCGGGTTCGCCAGATTCAAGATGGGGGAGAAGATCGAGCAGGGGGAAACTAGCGCGCCGCTGCGCGTGGCCGAGGACGCGCTCGTGGTGGGGCGATTCGAGCCCATCGAGGGGATCGTCCTGCAAGAACTCTCGCTGCTCAAGGACGGCGGCGACCTCCTGACCGCCGCAGTCGAAGCCGAGGGGGGCACTGTCTCTGTCCGCTACGGGCGCGACAAATCCATTGCGGCCGAGCTCGTTGACGGTCCGATGGATGTCGGCGCGCTGGCCGCTCGATTTGGGGTGGGGCACGCGCTGAAAAGCGGTGCCCTCCGGACGCTCGAGCTCCGGTTTGTCGGCGATTTCAAATCGCCCGCTAGCTGGGATGCGGCGGCCAGCCTCGGGATTGCGGACCTGACGTTTCCGGGGGAGGGGATCGACTCCGCCACCCTCTTTGCCACCAGCAAAGACGGCGCCCTCGAGGCGACCCTCGAGGCCGAGCGGAAAGGCGCCACCGCCCGGGCTGTCGTGACATCGCCCATCGGCACCGCGCCGGACATCAAGGCGTTGACCGATTTGCCGGCCGCGCTCGCACTCACCGCCAACGCGCCCGCCATCGCCGCGTTCTTGCCCGAGGGTGGACCGCCGATCACCGGTGGTGCCGCCCTGGAGGCCGACCTGACGTTCGCAGGCCGCGAGCCTGCCGGCGGCACCGCCAGCATCACCACCAACGGGCTGGCCTACGACGGCCTGCCCGTGCGATCGTTCGTTGTCGATCTCAGCGTGCCCAACACCAATGTCGTCGCCGCCGACCTGACGGTGGCGCTCGACGAGGTGACGGCCGTCACCGCCAGCGGCACCATCGGGCTCGCCAGGTTCGACTACAGCGCGGAGGCGGAGGCCGACGTCGTGGCTACTCCTCAGCTGGCCGAACTCCTCGCCAGGTTCAAGTTTGAAAAGCCGCTCGAGGGCAACGTCGATCTCGTCTGGTCGGGCCAGGGCGTCCTCAAACCCGGGGAGGGCGAAGAACGATTCAACGAGGGCAAGGTGACGGTGTCGGCCAAAGCCGTCCGGTTCAACGAGGGGCGGGTCGTGGAGTCCGCCGACGTCGCCGCTCGCTACGCCCCCGGTTCGATCGTCGTCCAGACGCTCGACGTGGCCAGTGGCGACCTCGCCATCAGCGCCGCCGCATCCTACGAGAACGACGTGGTCGGTGTCACCGGACTCAGCGTGCGGCAGTCCGGAAACCAGCTCGCGACGGGGGAGATTCGCCTGCCTTACGACCCGGCCGCACTGAAGGAGAAAGGCGTCGTCGGGTTTTTCGATCAAGAGGGTGCCGTTGCCATCGACTTCTCGTCGGCCGACCTCGAAATCGCCGAGCTCGCGGCCATGGCGGGGAAGGATATTCCCGTGCGGGGGACGGTCACCGCCGACATTGCGATCAATGGCACCCCTCAGCGCCTCTCCGGAGGCGGCACCGTCCGCGCCACCGGCCTCAAGACCGGGAGTGCCCCCGACGTGCCCCCCGGCGATCTCGCACTTCAGTTCACCGTCGGCGCCGAGCGTGCGACGGTCGCGGGCAGCTTCGAGCACCCCCAGATCGAGACCCTGGCGATCGATGCGTCGGTGCCGTTCCGTCCGGAGGCCTGGGCCGCGGGCGAGCCTGTCACCGACGAGCCGCTCTCGGCGAAACTGCAGCTCCCGGCCAGCTCGTTGGAGTTCGTCAAGGGTTACGTCGATGCCATCGACGCCCTCGATGGAACCGCCGCCATCGACGTCACGGTTGGCGGAACGGTTGGTAAGCCGGAACCGACGGGGCTGGTCGCGATCGGGATCGCGGACTTCCGGATGAAGAATCCGCTGGTACCCAAGATCCGTGATGCCGAGATCCGGATCAGCGCGGCCGGGCGCGAGGTGGTCATCGAAAAGTTCGACGCCCTCGTCTCGGGTGGGAACATCAGCCTCGGCGGTGGCGTTTCCTTTCCGGCGGAAGGAGGGGGGCCGGTATTCGATATTGTGGCCACCGCCCGCGAGGCCCTCGTCTTTCGGAACCCGGACACCAACGTCCGCACCGATGCCGACCTGACCTTGACCGGCCCCTATGCGACCGCGGCGCTCGCCGGCGAAATCGGAATCACCAACGGCCGGTTCACTAAGTCGATCGATATCTTGCCCATCGGACTGCCAGGCGGGAGCGAGCGCTCGGAGCTCCCCGAGATCGGCGAGCGTCCCACTGCCAAGATTCCCCCGAACCTCGATTTCGGCGTGCCTCTGGAGCCATTCAAAAACTGGAGCGTCGATGTGAAGATCGTGACGCGGGACCCGTTCCTCGTCCGCGGCAACCTTGCCCGCATCGACGCGGTGAGCGACCTGCGGGTCGGAGGAACGCTCGGCCAGCCGGTGCCGACCGGGCGGGTCTACGTCGCGGACGGGCGGCTGACGCTCCCGTTCAGCAAGGTCGAGGTTCAGACGGGCAAGGTCATGTTCGGGGAGCTCACCGGCTTCAACGGCGAGCTCGACGTCCAGGCGAAAGCCACCGTCCGCCAGTATGCGATCACCATCTATGTCTACGGGCGCGTCCTCAGCCCCCAGCACGTGTTGACCAGCGACCCGCCCCTCTCCAACGAGGACATCATTTCGCTGCTGGCGACCGGTGCCACCCGCGAGGAACTCACCAGCGGCGGCGGTGCCGTCGCCGCCTCCAAGGCTGCCCAGCTCTTCCTCAAGAAGCTCCGCCAGGACAATATCGATCCCGACGACGAGCCCGGATTCCTCGAGGAACTCGACGAGCGCACCACCCTCGACGTCGGCCAGACCGACCCCCGCACCGGCACCCAGACCATCGCCGGTCGCATCCGCCTGTTCCGCCAGCTCTACCTCGCCGCGAACGTCAGCCCGGAGGGCGACTACCGCGGCCTCCTGAAATACGTCTTCAAACTTCGCTAGCCCGTGACCGCCCGCATCCTCGCAGCGCTCTGCGCCCTCGCTCTCCCCGGCATGACCGCCGCTGCCCCCGAGCCGGAAGCGGTGGTCGACACCCCCGAAATCGGGCGCTCGACCGCAGGCAAAAACGTGTCCATCCGCGGACTCCGGTCGCTTTCGGACGGCGAGGCGCGCGCGCTCATCGAGAGCCAGCTCACGTTTATCGACGAGAACGGTGCCAGTACCGCGCGCGCCGACGATGCCGCGTTCTTCCTCGAATCCGCCTTCCGGGAACGCGGCTACGAGGACGCCCGGGTCGAATGGGAGATGCCGTCGCCGACGCGTGTCGTCCTCAACGTCAGCGAGGGCGCCATCCTCCAGCTCGTCGGCGTCCGCTCCGTCGGCAACTCCGCCCTGAGCGACCAGGCGCTTTTCGAGCTGATCACCCTCGATACGCGCGAGCGCCTCGACATCCCGCTCGACGGCGCCATTCCCTACGTCTTCAAAGACGTCAAAAGTGGCCGCGACCACATCAAAGAATACTACGGCCTGCTCGGCTATATCGGTGCCGAGGTTGTTCTGTTAGAGCCCGATGTCGACCCCAACCCGCCCGCCAACCGCGCCACCGTCGTCCTCGAGATCGATGAGGGCAAAGTCTACAAGGTCGGCACCCTCGATCTTGGCGAGCCCCCGGAGGTAGCCCTCGCCGACGCGTTCGCCGCTCTCCAGGCCGAGTACGCGGACCAGACATTCTCGCCGTCCTTCGCCGCCCAGCTCGAATCTCGTCTCCGCGAGATCACCACCGATGCGGGATACTTCGAAGCGGAGGTCGAGGTCACCGCGCTGGACCCGGTCGACCGCGGCGCCTTCGAGACGGTCGACCTGGCCACGACTGCTGATTACGGGGAAAAGTTTGCGGTTCGCTCGATCCGCCTCAGCGGGAACGAGAAGGTGCAAGACCGGTATTTCGACCGCCGTTTCGAAGCGGTCGTCGGCCGTCCCTACAACCCGGGCGAGGTGAGCGAGGTCGTCTCGCGCATGCTCGAAACCGGCGCCTTCCGCCGCGTCACCGCGCTCCCCGAAGTCGCCGAGGACGAGCCCGCCGCCCTCGATCTTATCCTCGATGTCGAAGAGGCGGATCGCCAGGAGCTCGGCGTCTTCGGTGGCGTTGGCACCTACGAAGGCCCGATCATCGGCTTCGAGTATCGCCACCTCAATGTGCTCGGACTTGTCCGGCGCTTCGACGCCACGATCGAGGTATCCGGCCGCGGTATCTCGGGGGAGATCGAGTACCTCGATCCGCACTTCCTCTGGAGCGACTGGGAGGCGAAGATCGGCCTCGTTGGCCGCACGCGCACCAACGAGGGATATTCAAAATTCGAGGCCGGGGGGCGTATCGAGTTCCGGCGCGAGTTCCAGGACCACCATGCCGTCAGCCTCTTCGGCCAGATCTCCAAAACGGAGATCACCGATGCCGAGATCGACCAGCCATTCCTCGGCGAGGAGGACTACTTCGACGGGTTCGTCGGCCTGTCCTACGAGCTCGACCGCACCGATGACAAGGCCTCTCCGCGCGAGGGTTTCTTCTTTCAAACGTCCAGCAGCCTCTCGTCCCAGTCGCTCGCGGGCGACTTCGACTACCTCCGGTCCACCGTCCGGCTCAACTACCACATCCCCATCGGACCCACCACGCTGCACCTGTCGGGGCGC
>CAZKYJ010000369.1:0-5682 GCA_964556355.1 uncultured Verrucomicrobiales bacterium
GCGCGGACGACCGGATCGACGCGGCCGGCGTCTCCCTCATCGAGCCCTACGATCCCGACCGGATCCCGGTGGTCATGAGCCATGGGCTCCAGTCCTCGCCCCTCATCTGGCGCTCGATGATTGTCGAGCTGATGCGCGACGAGAAGATCCGCCAGAACTACCAGTTCTGGCTCCTCTCCTATCCCAGTGGGATTCCCGTCCCCGTCTCGGCCGGTATCCTTCGCCATAGCCTGGCCGACATCCGCGGCCACTACGACCCGGACGGGGACGACCGGGCGTCGACGGATACGGTGGCAGTAGGCCACAGCATGGGAGGCATCCTCACCCGTACCCTGATCAAGGATGTCGGGCACCGGTTCTGGCACGAGATCTCGGACGAGGAGTTCGACGAGCTGAACGTGGCCGCCGAACGGCGGGGCGAACTCGAACGCATTTTGTTTTGGAACGCCGATCCGGCAGTGAGGCGTGCCGTGTTTTTTTCCTCCCCCCATCGTGGTGCCAAAATGGCCGACGGGTTTCTCGGGAAGCTCGCACGGAAACTCGTCCACCTCCCGAGCACCATCCTCAATTTGCAAAGCGATCTCGTGCGTGCCGGTCAAGGGGTGCTCAAGGGTGAGCTTGCCGAGGCCCGAGCCTTCAATAGCATCGGCTCGCTCTCCCCGAGCGCTCCAATGTTTGGAGCTCTGGAAGCGTCGCCGGACAAGGAGGGGATCGTCTACCACAGCGTCATCGGCGACCGGGGCAGGGGAGATACCCCCGAAAGCTCCGATGGCATCGTGGCCTACTGGTCATCCCACCTCGCCGACGCCGAATCCGAGCTCATCGTTCCAACGGGGCATGGATCCTACGCCAGCCCACTCGCCATTGCGGAAATGAAGCGGATTCTCCGGGAGCATCTCGAACCATAGGTGAACCGCGAGTCTCCCGGCTCGCCGGGAGGGCCCCACTCTCGAGCTGCGCGTTGCCGGCCCCCACCTTCCGGGAGGCCGGCAACGTTCGGCCTTCGCGGTGGATCTCCGATCCGATCTCTCCGCGAATCCTCCGGGGCGATACCTCCGGCGGCGCGGGTTCTTCGGGCTTACGGTTCGGGAGCGCCCGCCACCACGAACTCCCGCGTCCGCGACTCCAGGTAGTCGTAGAACGGGTTCCATCGCAGGCGCAGCATGTCTCCGGGCGTGAGCTTGAGCACGCCGCGCTCGCCGCGGAGCGCCAGGTCCCCGAGAGCCACGCCGGGTGAGGGGAGCGCGGCCGGGCCGCCGTAGAGCGGGTCGCTCCCAGGAAACGGGAGCGAGATGTGGGCGAGCGCGTAGACATCGTCCGGCCAAGCCACATCGAGCGGCGTGGTGTCCGTCGGTGGCTCGGCACGGGCGGGGCGCGAGCGGAGCCCGAGATCGCCGCTCGTCTTATCGCGGTTCGTCAGGAGGGAGACCGAAAATGGGAGGCTGGAGTAGTTCATGAGGAAGTCGATGTCGTCCCCCGGGTCGTTGGCCAGAACCTTCTCGACGTTCGCGCGCCGGTTGATATCGAACACCACGAGCTCGTGGCCGCCTTCGGGAAGCCGGGCGAAAAGCACTTCCACGAGCGCCCGTGGGGAGACGGTGGCGTCGGTGGCCGACTGGAAGGCCAGCACCGGCGGGAACGCCCCGAGCGTCCCGTCGGCAGAGCGCTGCTCCAGCCGCTCCCGCAACTCGGTGGTCAGCCGGTAGACCTGGTGACCGGCATTGATGGGGAACGACGAGTACTTGAATGGATCGTACTCGACGGAAATACTGTTCCACGCGAGCTTCTGCAGCCCTAGCACCCGGCCGAGGCGGGCCTGCCAGCCGGCCGCCGCCGCCGCCGGGGAGACGCCGATGGCCGGTGAAAGAAGGACGATCCCCGCGACGGTCGGGAGATCGTCCTCGCCCGCCGTGGCGCTCAGGGCATATTCCACCGCCAGCGCTCCACCGTTCGAGTATCCGACCAAGAAGATCGGTGCCCCGCCGACTTCGTCTTTGAGGTGCCGGGCGGCCAACCTCACCGCTCCGGCCATATCTTCCCACGTCGTCTTCGTCAAGACGGCCGGGGCGGCGCCATGGCCGGGGACGCGGAGACCGATGACGTGGGCGCCGTCCGCGTGCAGCGATTGTCCGAGGGTGCGCAGGCTGTAGGGAGAATCCGACATCCCATGCAGCAGGAGGACCCCCGCGGTCGGTTCTGCCTCCGCCGCCAGTTCGAATGTCCGGTTCCAATCCCGCTCCCAGCGGCCGGGGTCGCTCGACGAGCCCCGCTCGAAACGCGCGCCGGAACCCCTCCCCTTGGCGTAGACCTCCTCTTCTACCTCGCCCATGAGCTGCGCCTCAAGTTCGAGGTAATCAGCGAAGGTTTCGGTGTCCCCGTCGTGTTCGTACTCGCCGTCGATGTCGGCCGTGTGCCAGGGCCCCAAGTCGTCGCGGCTCTCC
Source organism: uncultured Verrucomicrobiales bacterium (assembly GCA_964556355.1). Taxonomy (GTDB): domain Bacteria; phylum Verrucomicrobiota; class Verrucomicrobiia; order Verrucomicrobiales; family DEV007; genus CAZKYJ01. The sequence goes on from CAZKYJ010000369.1 coordinate 2,442, forward strand.
AGGAAGATGACGATGATCGTAAGGATCCCTGCCACCAATCCCAGCAGCGCGACGGCGAGCGTCTTGACCAAGGATTTGAGGATTGACAGCGTGCGGCGTTTCATGGCGACGACACTAGCTCCAACTTTCTAGCGAGTCATGCGGAGCCTCACGAGGTCAAGCACGGCAGCGACGAGCCCGATGCCCCCGCCGATATAGCTCGCATTGTGGGTCGCGGCCACCCGGACGAAAGCATCGGCGTCCTCCACGCCGATGACCCGGCAGTATTCCTGCCAGCCGGCCGGATCTCCCCCGAGAAAAAGCCCGAAAAAGTAGCCGCCGGCGCCTGCTGCCGCCGCGGTGCCGATGATGATAGCGAACCCCCGTGCGCAGCGGCGGAGCGCCTGTGCCTGCGGCCAGGCCGGCAGCGCGATCCGCGCGAGAACCCACCCCGCCGGGAGCCCGACCCACCATGTCGCCAAAAACCCGATCTCCGCCACGAAGACCCGCGGGGGCCACCCTAAATCGGCAAAGTGGAACTGGTCGAACTTCATCCGCGTGAAGTACTCTGGCGCGATGGTGTAGGTCACCTGGTCGTGGAGGATGCCGTAGGTGCCCGCGACCAGCGCCCCCGCAGCCGCGACCAGGCTGATCCAAAGCCACTGCCGGAACTCGAGGCTGGGAGACAAGGGGCTCATCCGCTCATAGGGATCGTCGGGAGCGATTTGGTGAAGAAAACCTTGTCGTGACCATGCGAGTCCCAATCCTTCAGCCGCCCGGATTCACAATAGCCGAGCTCGGAGTAAAACGCGGGTGCCTGATAGGACATGGTGTCCACGTAGGAGTACTGGCAGCCGCGTCGGGAAGCAAAGTCCTCCGCCGCGCAAACCAGGGAGCGCCCGATTCCTTGCCCGCGACGTCCCGGGCTCACGGCCATCAGGCCGATCTTCAACCAGCGGTGGAGAAGCGTCCCCTGCAGGCCGCCGGTCACCGCCCCATCGCCATCTCTCGCTACCATGAACAAGTCTTGCTCGGCGCCGTTCGCCAGCGAGTTCATGAACTCTCCGTTCTCCGCTTCGTTGAACTCGCGGAGCCAGGTCATGACCTGCTCGCGCTCTGCGGAAGTCGCGTGGGATTCGATGGTGGGTGCTTCCATAGTCTTGGTTTTTCGCTGGTGTTCAGCAATTGCGCGCTGCCGGACTGCTCGACTGGGGTCCAGGTTCTGTGGACAAACCTGATTTCCGAGCCGCAGCGTTCCAAAAGAGTGCTCGCCTGTCCAGCTACCGCCATGCAGAATGTCTTCACGGTGTTGTCCTGCGCTCCGAGGAACGCCCGCTCCCGCTCCAAATAATCAGCGGATTCGAACCTCTCCAGGGCGTATGTCATCAGCTCGCCGTTATCCCGCTACGGGCGACGCCAGTCGCTACTTCTTCAGCACCCCTGCCATCGGCGGGTTCTCGAAGAACGCACCGCCATCGACAAGCCGCGGGTCGCCGGTCGATTCCAGCTCCTCCATCAGTCGCTGCCGCAGCTGCTCCGCTCTCTCCGCGTAGGCCGGGTCGTCGGCGACGTTGTTCATCTGGTGCGGGTCTTTGGCCAGGTCGTAGAGTTCTTCGCGCGGGCGCTTCCCGTAGGCGCGGTCGAAGAACGGTTTCCACTCGGGCTCATCTCGGCGGTAGACCAACCAGGCTTTGGTCGGGCCGGCGTCTTCGTCGGCCAGGGTGACAAAGGTGTTATTCTCCATGTCCTCGGTGCGCGGGGCGCTGTCGCCGCCGAGGAGTTTCGGATCGCCCAGAGGGTAGCGGTCGGGCTTGAAGTTGATGATGAAAAGGTGGTCGGGGGTGCGGAGGGCGCGCTGGGGATAGGGAAGGGATCCTTCACGGGCCGATGCCACGTGGCGCTCGCGACCGATGAAGACGGCGTCGCGCGCGGGATCGACGTGGCGTGTTTGATCCGACCGGAGCACCGGCCAGAGCGAGCGGGCTGTCATAACTTCGGGAATCTCCGTCGCCCCCGCCTCCAAAAAGGTCGGCGCCAGATCCGGGAGGGTGACGAAATCATCGATGACGCGACCGCCGACGACGCCGGGGCCGGCGATAGCGAGCGAAACCTGCGAGCCGAAATCGTAGAGGTTGCACTTTCCGTGCGGGAACCCGGCGGGGCCGTGATCACCGCTGACCGCGATGAGGGTGTCGTCGGCGTGGCCGCGCTCGTCGAGGACTTTGAGCAGCACGCCGAGCGCCGCGTCGAAGGCCTGCACCTCGCCGAGATAGTCGGCGAGATCCTGCCGGATCTCCGGCACGTCGGGAAGGAACGGAGGAAGCTTGCCGGTGAGCCAATCAGGATCGATGCCCCAGAGTTCCTTGCCCGATCCTTTGATCCACTTCCGGTGGACGTTGGTCGGCCCGTACCAGTAGCAAAACGGACGGTCGCCTTCGAGGTCATCGAGAAAAGCTTCGAAATTGGCGCGCACCTCGGCGAGTAGCTCCGCCTTGGCCTCGTCCACGGTTTTCCCACCGGTCGCCATTTTCGTGACGTTTTGGGAAAAACCATTCACCCGGCGCCCCGCCTCTTCGTAGGCGTGCTTGCCGGCTCCGTAGGGGGCGTCGTTCGGCGTTCCGGGGCTCCAGACCTTGTAGGTTTCGCCGATGTGGTAGCCGGCCTCCTTGAGGAGGAGCGGGTAGGAGGGGATCGAGGGATCCCAGACGGCGCCCTGCAAGATCGCCCCGCGTCCGGTGCGCCAGAAATGCTGGCCGGAGAGCAACGCGCTGCGGCAAGGGGTGCACGACGGAGCACTGACGAAGGCGTTGTTGAAGAGGACGCCGCCCTCCGCAATCCGGTCGAAGTTCGGTGTGCCTACGGCATCACTGATGCTCCCAGGGCCGTCGGCTTTGGCGTAGGCACCGGCCTGCCGACCCCAATCGTCGGCGAAGGCGAAGAGGATATTCGGGCGGGCGGCTTGACCGTCGGCTGCAGCGGAGATTCCGGGCACGATCAGGGCGAGGACGAGGAGGAAGCGGGCGTTCATCACCATCCGGACAACGGCCTGCGACGCGGTGAGCTGTCAGCGCCTTTGCTCTCCAATGTGTCCGCAGCGCGCGCCAAGGTGCCGTTGATCCGAAATGGACGGAAACTGAGGACAGGTTCCCCTCCTCGTGATATGGGGTGGTATGCGCACGTGGTTCTGGTTTCTGATATTCGCGGCCGTCCCGCCGGCGTTGGCGGACTGGGACATGCACGCCGTTGAAGCCGGCTCACCGAC
>CAZKYJ010000370.1:0-5676 GCA_964556355.1 uncultured Verrucomicrobiales bacterium
CAGCGATATCACAATTCCGCTCAGCACCATCGCCATGGCGAGGGTTACGATGACGGACGACAACAGGAACGGAAATCCGGCGGCTCCGGCAGCGGGGGGAAGCAACATCGTCGCCGTCAGGCACAGGCTGAAAACGAGCGCGAGGAGCGAGGTCTTTCGCCCGGTCTCATCGTCATTCGACCACATGACGAAGCCCCCTTTGATATACTGGTCCCGATAGATCCAATTGATCGCGACAAAGTGGGGGAGCTGCCAGAAGAAGAGCAGCAAAAAGAGGAAGATCGCCCCCGGTTGGACGAGGAGTTCCCACCGGAAGAAACGATCGTCGGGCGCGCCTCCCGCCGCGCCCACCCAACCGATGACGGGAGGGATCGCACCGGCCACCGCACCGACGAGCGTATTGCTCGACGACCGCTGCTTGAGGGGCGTGTAGACGAAGATGTAGACCGCCAGGGTGACGGCGGTGAGCACCGCGGCCTCGAGGTTGACCAGTTTGCTCAGGTGGATGAGAGCGAACGCGGAAAGCAACCACCCGATACCAAACGCCGTGGCCGGCGCCATCCTCCGGCCCGGCAACGGGCGCTCGCGGGTGCGCTCCATCCGCGCGTCGGCGTCGATCTCCATCAGCTGGTTGAAGACGGATGATCCGAAGGCCGCGAGGCTCGTCCCGAGAACGGTGTGGAACAATCGCCACCAGTCGACGCCCTCCCCGAGCGAGGCGAGGACGAACCCCACGGCCGTCGTCACCACGACGAGAAAACTCAGGCGGGCCTTGGTCAGCGCCATGAGATCGTCCCGGATCGAAGTCGGCCTCGCCGGAGCGGGATCGGGATCGGGTTGCGGTGATTCGTCGGCCATCGGCTCAGGCGGCGATGAGGATTGGCCGTTTGGCCAACCCCACGATAAGGAAAAAGCTGAGGCAGGCGAGGACGGTCGAAACCCCCAGGTGAATGATCTGCGCCGAGGGAGGGAGGGCGAACCAGGCCATGGCGGCGCCGGACCCCACCTGGACGAGCACACCGAGGGCGAGCGCCACGATCAGCCGGAAGGTGATCCCCGAAGCCCTCCCCCTCGCGGCGAACACGATGAGGGCGACCGATGCCACGACCAGCGTCCACGCAAATGTCCGGTGAAAAAGATAGCGCCAACCGGCGAGATCGATCCATTGGCTGCGTTCGAGGGCTTCGGAACGACTCGCGATCTCAACGTATTCTCGAACCTCGGCACCGAGGACGATCTGCACCGCGGTGCAGAGGAAAAAGGCGAGCGTGATCCCCCGGAGCAACCGCCGATGCCTGCCCGGGAAGGCAAACTGCGCGCCGCCCGCCGCCGCGCGATACGCGATCCAGATCAGGAGGCAAAAGAGGATGACCGCGACGATCATGTGCAGGGTGATCATCCCGTGGGCGAGCCCGCTCTTGACCACGACGCCGCCGAGCCAGCCCTGAAAAACGACGAGCAAAACGGCGAGAAAAGCCCCGAGGGTCACCGCCGGTCGCGTCTTACGATAGCGGAGGGAAAGGACGAAAGTGCCGACGACAAGCAGCCCCACGACGACGCCGACGATACTGTTGACGTACTCGATCCACATTTTCGTGTGGTTAAACTGCGAGATGTCGTAGAGGTCGGGATCGATCGCGCTGACGTCTGCGGGCGGGAGCCAGCTCCCCCAGCAGCGCGGCCAGTCCGGGCACCCCAGGCCCGCCCCTGACGCCCGCACGAACCCACCCACAAAAATGAGGAAAAGGGTCGCCACCAGGGTGGCGATCGCCCATTTCTGAAAGAGGGAGAAGTTCATGGATGGGGGAATCTCAAGCGATCCGCCAACGGTGGGGTGCGGGCTCACGCGCCCGCCATGGGGGAGTTGCGCGACCGGAAGCCACGTGGACGATCGCCAGACGGAGCCAGCCGATCCGAACCAGCCGGAGTTGACCGATCTATTGGGAATTCGCCACCGCCACCGGCGCGCTCTCGGGCTGGGCAGCGGGCTCCTCCTCCTTCAAAAACGTATTCTGACCGTCCAGCCAGGCGTCGAAATCTTCCTCGCTCACGACATTGAGCTTGGCGGCCATGTTGGAGTGTCCGACGCCGCAAAGCTGTCCGCAGAGGACATCCCAGCTACCGGTCTTCGTCGGCTTGAACCAGATGTGGGCCTCGATCCCAGCGATGGCATCTTGGGCGATACGCATCGGGTGGAGGGCCAGGTTGTGGATCACGTCTTTGGAGGTCACGCTGACGACCACGTCCTTGCCCACGGGGATGCTCATATCGTACTTCGAGATGACATCGTCCGCGGCGTTCGGATCCTCGGCATCCAGCCCGAGGACGTTCTGGGGGGAGATGAGGAAATTGTCGAGACGCCCGAAAACGCCATCTTTCCCGGGGTAGTGGAAGTGCCAGGCGAACTGCTCACCGACGGCGCGGAGACGGATGACGTCGTTGCCGACGGGGAAGTCGCTGATCCGGTTGATCCAAAGAGGGAACGCGAAACCGAGCAGGAGGATTGCCTCCACGATGATGACAGCGACCTCGATATGCGAAGACCAGTGGCTCCGGATACCGTGGTAGTCGGCTTTCGGGTTCTTCTTCTGGTGGAAGCGGCAGAGCGTGTAGCCGAGGAAGCAGGTCCAGAAGACGAAAAGCACCGCCATGAATACGGTGACGATCAGCAACATGTGATCGACCATCTCGCCGTGTTCGGAGGCGAGTTCAGGAATACCGAGGAGGAGAGTCTTGACCATGATATGAAAAGGGAAACGGGTGGGCTAGAGCGGCCGTTGGGTGTCACCGGGGCGACGCGCGAGATAAAAAATGAAACTGCCGACGCTCCCGAGGACGAGCACCAGCACTCCCAGCATGAGGAAGATCGCCGAGTTGGCGGCGGAGGTCGTGATGTCACCCGGGTTCCCCGTGCACGTGGCACAGGCGAGGAGCTGGGGGATGGCGGTCTGCATCATCATCGTCGTCGCGGCTAACTGGTGGTGATCTGCTTGCTCTTCGAACGCACGAACCAGACTCCGTAAGCGGTCAGGAAAACGCCGAGCGCCCCGGAGAGGAACCCGAGGGTGGTGAGGAACGTGGAGACAAAAAAGTCAGGTGCCCATAGCGTCCAAGCGAAGAAGCCATAGCTGATAAGCGTGGCTAGGACGATGAAGAGGATATGGAAACCTTTGAGGGACACGGCGTGGACGGTGAGGGAAATCGGATGCCTCGAATCGGGTCGGCGAGCTACGGTTCGGTGAGGGAGTGGAAATTGACCTTCAGATCATCAGGCCACGGATTGGGGATGGGGTCGACGTGGGCCAGGTAGGTCAGGGCGAAAAGACCGATGACGAATATCACGGTGAAGACGAGGAACTTGTAAATCATCGTTTTCTCGCCCTTGAGGTGCATGAAGATGAGCGCGACGAGCGACATCTTGAACACCGCGATGGCGAGCCCGACGATGATGTTGTTCCCGTGGGTTCCGAGGTGGAACTGTGCGACGATCACCGTGATGGCGGTGAAGATGAGGAGCAGCCCCCCGATCGCCCAGTAGAGCTTGAGGTGTTTGCGGATTTCTTCGGGTGAGTCGGCCATGAGTGGTGATTAGAGAAGGTAGAGAAGCGGGAAGAGAACAATCCAGACGAGATCGACGAAGTGCCAGAAGAGCCCCCCGACTTCAACGCGGTTCGCAAAGTGCTCGGGATCCTTCTGATACCACGTTTTCGCGGTGAAGAAGAAATAGGCGAGGACGATGGCGCCACCGATCACGTGGAGCCCGTGCAGGCCGGTTAGGGTGAAGTAGATGGCGTAGTAGTTGTTCTTCGACGGACCGAAGTTGGAATAGCGACGGATCTCGTCGCGAGGGATCGACATTTCATAGTGGTCTCCGTGCCCGTCGTCGGCTCCGGCGTCATGCCCCTCACCGCCGGTCTCGGAGGGGGCGGTATGCTCATCGTGAGCGGCCCCGTGCAACATATCCTGCGTCAGTGGAAGGCGGAGGATTCGTTTGGCGAAGACCGGGTCTTCGAGGATGGGACTTCCGGGATGGTGTTCCTCCAGCTCCTCCAGCGTCTCGTCAAAATGCTCGTTGAAGTGCTCGTGGGTGCTGGCGGGCAGGTACTTGAACACCGCCGCATCCTTGGCATTCTCGTCGAGGTGCTGCAGGTCGAGGAGATCGGGCTGAAGGCGGACGGCATCCGGCAAAACTTCGCCCTCGATGACGGTGCCGTCGGCAAGAGTCAGCCCCGACTCCGTGCGCTCCTTCACGAGCCTGGGAGAGACGGACAGGGAGAAGCCGTGCGCGGGCGTCAGAGTGACGGAGGGCACCGTGCCGCCATCGCCGCCATCGGCGTGCCGCGCCGAAGCGCGGAGGACATCGGCCTCCGTCTCGAACCAGGCTTCGGTGAGCTCGAATTCCTCGGAACCGGCGACGGTGAAGGTCGGGAGTTCGACCCCATGGGGGGAAACGTTGTGAATATCCGAATTGGGGGTCAGCCGGAGGGAGGTGATCCCCTCGATCGTGATGCCGTCGTCGAGATTATGTCCGGCGATCATCGAACCGTCTTTCAGCTCGATATTCCAGTGGGTGAACTTTTTGTAGTACTCGATCGATTTGATCCCCATGAACGCGACCGCGCAGAGGAGCGTGATGAGCATGTAGAGCTGGAAGTGCCGGAACTGCCGCATCTTCAGCGAGGCCCAAGCCATGACCACGGTCACGCTGGAGACGATGAGCACCACGGTATTGATCGCGCCGGGGGCGACATCGAGCTCGAAAATCGGCCAGTCGTAGTCGACCGCGTTCACGCGGAGGAAAATATAGCCCGAGAAGAGCCCCCCGAAGAGCATGACCTCGGAGGCGAGGAACAGCCAGATGCCGATCTTGGCGTTCCAGAGACCGGTGTCTTTACGGGCGTTGACAGTATAGGGAATTTCCATTGAGGAGATGGTGGACGGAAGATAGAGGAATTAGGCGGGCGACAGATCGGGCGAGGTGCCCCCCTCCGCGGGTTTGGACGCGTCCTTGGCGACGACGGGCTCGGGATCGGGTTCGAACTGCGGGGTGTAGTCGGCAGAGGCGCCGGGCACACTGTACTCGTAGGGCCCGCGGTAAACGATCGGCTCCTTGATGAAGTTGCCGTGCGGGGGCGGTGTGGGCGTCGCCCACTCCAGCGTCGTGGCGTGCCAAGGGTTGTCGCTCTCGACCCGCTTGCCCGCCCAGATGCTCACGAAGAAATTGATAACGAACGGGATCTGGGCGACGGCCAAGGCGTAGGCGAAGAACGAGATGTACTCGTTGAGGTAGAGCCACTCCGACGCCATGCCCTCCTCGAAATACTTACCGCCGTCGTACCAGCGGCGGTGGAACCCGGCGAGACCCTGCACAAACATGGGGAGGAAAATCCCGTTCATACAGATCAGCGACGGCCAGAAGTGAAGGTGCCCGAGCTTGTGGCTCATCATCCTTCCGGTGGCTTTCGGGAACCAGTGGTAAACGCCCGCAAAAATCGCGAAGATCGTCCCGGGGGCGACGATGTAGTGGAAGTGGGCGATGACGTAGTAAGTATCGTGCAGGTGGAGGTCGATGAGGTTGAAGGCCAGCGGCAGCCCCGTCAGCCCGCCGAAACCGAACATCGGAATGAAGGCGGTGGCGAAGAGCATCGGCGTGGTGAAGCGGATCGAACCTCCCCA
>CAZKYJ010000371.1:0-5428 GCA_964556355.1 uncultured Verrucomicrobiales bacterium
CTCGGTCGAGGCGCGGCGCTACGCAATTGACGCCTCGGATGATCTCCTCGAATGGGAGCCCTTGGGAACGGTGGTCGGGATTTCCGGAACGACGGAGTTTCGGGAGTCTGGGATCGACTCGTCAGCCGTCCAGCGCTACTATCGGGTCAGGGATCTTGGCCTCTCGGGCCCCGAGTAACCCCTCTTCATCTTCCCCCGAAATGCAACCCGCTTGTATCGCCCGGCAGGTCGCCGTGCTGCTCCTCTGCTCGACCGCTTCCGCCGAGGTGCTCATCAGCGAATTCCTCGCGAGTAATCGAAACGGCCTCGAGGACGAAGAGGGGGGCACTTCCGATTGGATCGAGTTCTACAACAACGGGGCGAACCCGGTGAATCTCGACGGTTACTATGTGACGGACAACCCTGGGAACCTGATCAAATGGCGATTCCCATCGGTCACTTTGGGTGCTGGCGAGTTCGTTGTCGTATTCGCCTCCGACCCCGTCCGCCAAGAGGTCGGTCAGCCCCTCCATACCGGCTTCAACCTGGGTGCCGCCGGAGAGTATCTCGGACTCGTCGGGCCCGATGGCGAAACCATCCTCCAAGAATTTGCCCCCGCGTTTCCGGAGCAGTTCGCCGACGTCTCCTACGGATTTGCTAGCACCTCGGTCGAGACGGTGTTGCTGGGCGACGGTTCGCCGGCACGGGCGTTGGTGCCGTCGGACGACGCCCTTGGTGAGTCATGGGGCGCGCGCGATTTTAATGACTCCTCGTGGGTGGCCGGCGCGCTGCCGGCAGGCTACGAGGACGGGGCCGGCTACGAGAACCTCATCGCCCTCGACGTCGCTGCCACTCCTGATGGCGGAGCGTATCTCCGCATCCCGTTCGAAGTGACCGATCCGGAGGACATCGATCGACTCGTGCTTTCGGTCCGTTACGACGATGGCTTCCGCGCCTTCCTGAATGGTCGGCTTGTCGCCGCGCGCAACGCTCCCGATGGTTCGCTCCCCGGGGACGGGTTGGTTTCGTTTACCCACACGGTATCCGGCGGCGGCGCGGGCGATCTCACCGGCGTCACCGTGGTGCGTGGGGGCGTCTCCCGCACCTATTCGACCGCCCAGCTGATCCCCGTGACCCTGACGGCCTTTAACGCGGGAAGCACGTCGAACCTCGCCGTTCCCGCGGGATCTGGCGTCCCGCCGGCCGGGATGCGGGCGGCGCTCCTAGAGATGGATGCCACCCTCAACTCTGGTGTCATCAATCCCGGATTGGGCGGTGCGCCGCTCGCCACCGACCCCGTCCCCGGTACTACCCCGGGGTTCGCCATCGACTTCGCGGAACCCATCGTCAACGCGCCCGGTCCGGATATCGTCTTCTTCGAGCTCCAGACGACGAGCAACCCGGCGACCGGAGATCCGATCAATGTCGGCCCCCTGACGGGAGTGACCGGAGGCACGAGACGAGCCATTCGCGTGGATGACTACGACATCCCTTTCGTGTCCGGGGCACCCCTCGCGCCGTTCGACCTTTTCGCCGGCAGCATCGGCTCGCTCGATGCCCTGCAGAACTCCGCGTTCAGCGCGGGTAGCTCCGGTCTCAACGGGTTCCGGGCGATCGCGACCGGAATCGATCTCAGCGACCTCGGCTTCTCGCCCGGCGAGTCAGCCGTCGGCCTCTTCATCCAGGGGGTCGGAGCGAGCATCGTCGACCCGGTTTTCATCGCGGGGCTCCCGGAGGAGCCCGGCGCCGGATGGAATGCCACGGCCTCCGCTTCGCGGGCCGACGCCGATGCCCTGGTCGCCGAGTCCATCGATATCTCCCAGGCGACGGGGGAGATCGTTTCCGGAGACAACGTCCTCGCGATCCACGGATTGAACGCCAGCGGATCGGACGACGATTTTCTGATCGCCCCCGAACTCGTGGCCACCCGGCTAGAGCAAGGAAACAGTGCGCTGCGATACTTTTCCACCCCGACGCCCGGCGCTCCCAACGACGCGGGCGCATCCGACCTCGGCCCGCTCGCCCACGATATCTCGCATGCCCCAGCGGTGCCCGGAGATGGCGACGACCTGGTCGTCACCGCCGTCGTCGACACCCTCGGTGAACCGGTCGAGGAAGTCAGCCTGACCTACCGGGCGATGTTCGGGGCGGAGACGACCGTCGCCATGGCTCCGGGGGCGGCGGGATCGTACTCGGCGGTCATCCCCGCCGCCGCCGCAGATCCCGGCGAGATGCTCCGCTACTTCATCACGACGGAGGATGCCGCGGGCAACACCGGCCGCTTTCCTCGCTTCGGTGACCCGTTCGGCTCGCCCGAGTATTTCGGGACGGTGGTGGCCGACCCCTCCGTCACCACGCCCATGCGAGTCATGCACCGCTTCGTGGCGGACGTCCCGGCCACCAACACCGACGCCGGCACGCGGGCCTCGGTCTACTTCGACGGGCAGTTCTACGACAACGTCTTCATGCGGATCCGGGGGCGGGGATCGCGGAGCTGGCCGAAAAAGAGTTACAAGATCGATTTCAATGACGGCCACCATTTCCGCTTTCGTCCGGACTTCCCCCGGGTGGACGAGATCAACATCAACTCGACGTGGAGCGATCCGAGCTACATCCGCACCGTGCTGGCGTTCGAGACCTGGCGGGACGCGGGCTCGCCCTCATCGGATGTCCAGCTCATCCGGGTGCAGCAGAACGGAGCGTTCTTCAATCTAGCGGTGATGATCGAGCAGGTGGATCGCGACTACCTCCGTCGCCACGGCCTCGATGCGGATGGGGCACTCTACAAGATGGATACCAACAGCCTCGATTCCTCGACCCGGGGGCTCGAGAAGAAGACCCGTCGGGACGAGGGAAACAGTGATCTTCAGGCGCTGATTGACGGGCTCAACCTCGAGGGGCGGGAACGGGAGATCTTCCTGTTCGACAACGTGAACCTGCCTTCCGAGATAACGTATCTCGCCGCCAACGTCCTCAGCCAACATGTTTCGGGAACGGTACGAAACTACTACGTCTACCGCGACTCCGAGGGCAGCGGCGAGTGGCAGGAATTGCCGTGGGACCCGGATATTAGCCACGGTCACGTCTTCGCCAGTCAGAGTGGCCTTCTTGCGACCGACGACTCGCCGTCGAACCCCTGGAGCCACCCGCTCATGGGTTCGTTCAGCCACCCGTTGACCTATGGGTCGGTGGGGACGATCGCGCAGCCTCTCCGCGGGGCGATCTATGCGGAGCCCCGAACCCGGGAGATGTTCCTCCGGCGCCTGCGGACGCTCATGGACGCTTTCCTCGCGGGCGATCACTACGGGTCGCGCGTCGCCGCGCTGCGCGACCTGATCGGGGGAGACACCCCGCTCGACGCCGCGGAGTGGGGCGCCAACACCTACACCGGCGCGGAGGTGCCGCTCCAGCAGTCACTCGACAACCTGATCGACAACTACTTCGCCCCCCGGCGCACCCACCTCTTCCAGACCCACCTCGCCAGCAATGCAAGCTATGCCGACCGCGCCGGTATCCCTGACATGCAACCGGCCGATGCCGGCGTTTCGATCGGTCGCTTCGAGTTCTCGCCTCCGTCGGGGAACCAGGACGACGAGTGGATTGAGATCCGGAACCCGAATGCGTTTGCTGCCGACATCTCCGGGTGGGCGCTGGCGGGAGCGGTGGGGATGACATTCCGTGAAGGGACGGTCATCCCGGCCGGGGAACGCTGCTACGTCACTCCGGACGTGGTGGCCTACCGCCGGATTTTCGGAGGGCAAGGGCACTTCGTCCAAGGTGACTACAACGGGCATCTCGCGCGCGAGGGGGAGACGCTCGAGCTGCGGCGGCGCGATGGAGTGGTGGTCGAGTCGATCACCTACATCGACTCGCGGCCGGCGTGGGATGCGACCTATTTTGATCAGGTGGAGCTGGGCGATCCGAATGTCTCGGCTGACGGGGCCGATCCCGATGGCGATCGCCGCTCGAATTTCGACGAGTTCGTCTTCGGCGGGCGGCCCGACCGGGCGGATCCGGGTGGCGACGTCTACCTCGCGTTGGTTCCGGAGGGGAGCGTGGCGTTCACTTTTTCTCGTCGCATCGATGCCCCGTATCTCGATTTCATCGTCGAAGGGTCACAGGATTTACTCACCTGGGTTGTTGTTGATGTGGAGGTTCCGGTCACGCATGGCTCGGGCATGGCGCCGGTAACGGTCGAAATGCCCGCCGGCGTTGCAACGCATGCCTACTACCGGGTTCGCGCGACACGATAGCACGTTGTTGCCAAGGGGCGCAGCCTCCGAGCTGGGGCGATCCTGTCCGCCTCGCCCTACTTGGTGCGCGACGCCTTGTTGAATGCCTCGACCAGTTCGGCGCGCCATTCCGAGCTGCTGGTGCCATCGGGGAGATTTCGTGCCACCCCGTAGGCTCGGGCGTAGCCCGCCACCACGAGTCGCTCGCTGAGAAGGGTTCCGTCGGGGAGCATGACGTAGCAGTAGTAGCGGGTGTCCCGGCCTTCCCCGCTCACTTCTTGCCACGAGGTGAACAGGCTCAACGGTTGGTTCCTCAATAGCTCTTCGGCAAACCTCGTCGCCTCCTTGCCCCATTCGATGACCTCGTCGGCGGACTCGAATCCGAACGCGACCCGTTGCGCGGCGACGCGGGCGGTATCCCCCTCGTCGGTCTCCGGCGCATCGGCGTGGTAGAGTTGAACGATGAAGCGCCTCTTGTCCCCGGTGCGGACGCTGAAGGAATCGCCGTCGTTGTCCTTGTCGGCCAGCCACGTGACGCCGTCGAGCCGCTCGAAACCCGAACCGGCATCGACCGGGCCGAGTTTCCGATACTCGTGGACGCCGCCCGGTGAGAGATTGCCAGTAGAGGGGAGGTCTCCGACCGCGCGGTAGTCGATCCATGCGCTCCCGTCACCTCGCAGGTTCACGGTGGCAGATTCGTTGGAGTCCTCCCAATGCCAGCGCGCGCTCCCGTCGGTCTCGGCATCAGTGCCGAACAGTTCTGCCAAGTCTTTGGTGCGCGCCGCGATTCCGCCGGTCCGTTCCAGGCTGTCTCTACTGTACTGGTGCGCCATGGAGCGCAGGCGATCGCCTTCGAATCGGAAGAGGATCGAATCGGCATCGGCTGCCGGTCTGAGGATGTAGTCTTGTCCCGATCCTGAGGCGACCCGTTCGAGGCGCGACGCGACACCCGATCCTCCGGCGGATGCCACAGCGTCTCGCAGATCCTCCGGACCCGCGCCGAAGGGGAGGCCGAGAAACCTGACCTTCTGATCGGCGGGCGGATCGGATGCGTGGATCTGCATCGGGGAAGCCAGAAGCGCAAAGGCGACCTCGCCAAGGCGATGGGAGCAAAGGTCATTGCCGCCACGCACCGAGAGGACAAGCTTGAGGCCTTGCGCTCCATCGCCCGGCCCGACGCGGTAATCCTCAACACCGGGCGCTTTCGCGAGGATGTT
>CAZKYJ010000371.1:5438-5661 GCA_964556355.1 uncultured Verrucomicrobiales bacterium
GGGAAGCCAGAAGCGAAAAGGCGACCGTGCGAACAAAGGCCATTGGTTGAGTCATGGTGCGGTAAGAGGAAACAGAAGGGAAAAAAGGGTGGGCCACCGTTGCCCAGAGATGGGACGGCCTTCACGGCTAGTCTACGCCTGATTCCAATGCCATTAAACCCGGCTCGGCCGCGACTCGACCCCGAAACCGCGCGGCGATCTGGGATGGTGCAGCGGGCTATCC
>CAZKYJ010000372.1:0-5637 GCA_964556355.1 uncultured Verrucomicrobiales bacterium
CGAGTTCGTGAACGTGGTGCCACATTCACATCTCGGAATCCTCCGAAGCAGTCGTCCCGAAGGGGAGAAGGTCGCCGCACTTTTCTTCAGCTATCTCCATGCTCGGAACTGGAATAGCGCCCGCATTCTCTACGGGCGCTTGACCGACCCGGATACGAAACAGATCGCCCGGCAAATGCTGATCGCGAAGAGGATCGAACAGGCGAGGTCTGCCTTCGAGGACGGCTTTTTCCCATTAGCCGCTTGGCATCTCCGGGAGACCAGTCCTTTCCTAAGGCAGGATGAAACCGATCCCTCGATGCTCGAGGCCAAAAATGCGATCGATGAGTTGAACAGGCAGCTGGCAAAAGGCGTCGAGGAGCGTATCGAATGAATTCACGCAGTCCCGGCGAGATCACGCACGCCTCTACTCTTGGGGAGAGTACCGGCACCGGCTTTTTCCAACCGCCACTGCTTCCGCAACGGAGTGGCGGGGAAGCCGATGGAGCCGGTGGGATGTGCGGTGAATTGCGTATGCACAGTGGTGATGGTTCGGCCATACTACCCAGATGAAACCCGACCTGCTCTCCGGTATCGCCCTCGCCGCCCTCGTTTCCTCCACGATCCTCGCCGCCGAGGAGCCCGGCTTCGTCCCGATTTTCGACGGCGAATCGCTGGAAGGCTGGCACGTCAGCGCGGCCACCGGGCACTCCCGCGCGAGCAAGAACGAGACGGGCGGGCGCTGGGTGGTGGAGGACGGGGCCATCACCGGGTCCCAGGACATCCCGGGCAATGGGGGGATCGTCATCACGGACAAAATGTATGGTGACTTCGAGGTGAAGTTGGAGATGATGAACGACTTCGGTCCGGACAGCGGGCTCTTCCTGCGCAGCACCGAGGACGGCAAGGCCTGGCAGGCCATGATCGACTACCACGCCAACGGCAACCTCATGGGGATCTATGGCGAGGGGCTGGGCGGCACGCCCCACGTCCGCAACTACAGCTTCACAGACAAAGTCACCGAGATCACGGACAAGCCCACCGGCGAACCGCCCACGGCGCTCCCGGTCTTGCCGGCGGCCTGGTCCCATTTCTGGCGCGCCGACCAATGGAACGAGCTGCGCGCCCGCATCGTGGGGAACCCGCCGCACATCACGACCTGGATCAACGGGGTCAAGATCATGGAGTGGCAGGAGACGGAGGTGCGCCACCCCGAAGCCGGCGGCATCGCCCTCCAGGGGCACGGTGGCGGCGACCACACCGAGGAGTTCGTCCGCTACCGGAACATCCAGGTCAAGGAGATCGCGCCCGACGAGCCGGGGGCGGGGGAGTGAACCCGGTGTAGCCGCACCTCCGAGGGCGGGTAGTCCTGGGAGGATGGACGGGACGCTCCGGGCATTGTTGCCGGGCTAGGGCAAAGACCCGACCCGGTCGATTCCGGCGAAGCCGGCACTCCGCGTCGCTATTCCCGATCGTTTCTGGGGCGAACGGGTGATTCCTCGCACCGCGGGAGGGAATTTCCTTGGAAGCCCTGCGGGGGCACCCTATCGTCCCGCCCATGCCCGACTGGCTCCGAGATTTCTGGCCGTTCCTCACGGCCGCCGCCCACTTCGTGGCGGCGCCGCTGGCCACCGGGCATGCCGTGCTCAAGACCCGGGAGACCCGCGCGGTCATCGGGTGGGTGGGGATGATCTGGCTCGTGCCCTTGGCGGGGTCGGCGCTCTACCTCGTTTTCGGGATCAACCGGATCCAGCGCCTCGGCGTCACCCTGCAACTGGAGGACGCGTGGGTCTCGCCCTGCGTGCCCGAGGTGACCTTGGCCGACCGGTTCCACCTCGACACCATCACCGACTCCCACCCGAACATCGTCGCGCTGTCGAAGCTCGGCCACGAGGTCACCGGGAACGACCTCTTTCCGGGGAACAAGGTCGATGTCCTCCAGGACGGCGACGCCGCGTTCCCCGCGATGATCGACGCCATCGACAGGGCCGAGCGGTCCGTCGCGCTGCTCAGCTACATTTTCGACTCCGACCGCGCGGGTGATCTCTTCCTTGACGCCCTCGTCCGTGCGCGGTCGCGCGGGGTTGCCGTGCGTGTTCTGGTGGACAACGTCGGTGCGCGCTACTCCCGGCCGAACATGGTTCCGCGCCTCAGGAAGGCGGGCATCAACGCGGCCAGCTTCCTGCCCACCGGCGCCATCATCTCCCGCTACCTCAACCTCCGGAACCACCGGAAGATCCTCGTCGTCGATGGCAGCGTGGGTTTCACCGGCGGCACCAATATTCGCGAGGACCACTGGCTCTCGCTGGATCCGGACTTCCCCGTGCAGTGTCTCCATTTCCGGATCGAGGGCCCGGTCGTCTCCCAACTGACCGAGGCGTTCGCCATCGATTGGCTCTTCACCACCAAAGAGAAGCTCCCCGCCGACCCGTGGTTCCCCGGCGAGTTCGAACGCCGGGGCGACGTCGTTGCCCGGGGCGTCCCCGACGGGCCGGACGAGGATCTCGACAAGATGTCCGATGTCCTGCTCGGGGCGCTCGCCGCCGCCACGAGGCGCGTCGGCATCGTGTCCCCGTATTTCCTCCCGGACGACGCCTTGCTCCGCGCCCTCGAGGTCACCGCCCTCCGCGGCGTCCGCGTGGACATCCTCGTCCCCCGGCGGAACAACATCCGCATCATGGACTGGGCGCCCGTTCCCAAGTTCGCCGAACTCCTCGCCAAAGGGTGCCGGATCCATCGCACCCCCCCGCCGTTCGACCACACCAAGCTTTTCGTGGTGGATAGTGTCTGGTCGCTTATCGGATCGACCAACTGGGACCCCCGAAGCCTGCGGCTGAACTTCGAGTACAATGTCGAGTGCTACAGCCGCGCGCTGGCCGTCGAACTCGAATCGATCGTCGACCGGAAGGTCGCCCTTGCCACGCCCGTCACACGGGCAGATATCGAATCGCGCTCGCTCGTGGTGAAGTTGCGCGACGGGGTGGCCCGCCTCGCCTCGCCCTATCTCTGAGCGTGCTCTGGGGGGTCTACCGATCGCGAAATAGTACGTGACTGTCACATTCTGTTCGCGTTTCCGACTATTCTCCCCTTATCGTGTCGGTGCGCCCGGGCGGGTCACCGCCCGTCGGCTCCTCTGAATTCGCCAACCATCCGCACTCCATGAAACCTCTCGCCACGGCGCTCATTGCTAGCGCCGTCCTGACCCTCCTCCCCCCGACGCTCCGGGCGCAGGACATCCTGCTCGACTGGGACAGTTCCTGGTCTCACATGCACCCGTTCAATGGCGCCCTGCCCGCCGGTTCCGGAGCGACCACCCCCCACTCCGGAGCGACCCCGTGGTTCGCTGCCGAGGCGCAGTTCAACGCCAGCTACACCGGCCCGTCCTTCACGGTAGCGGGCGTGGACTTCGACGCCGGCCTATCCGAAGCTCCCTTCGGCTACGGTACCATCGACTACCTGAACACGCCCAACCCCGTGCCCGGCGAGTTCGGATTCATCGGGACCCAGCTCACCCTTCCCGCCAGTGGCTCCCGCTACACCGGCTACTATCGTGCGACCTTCACCGTCCCGGACGACGGGCAGCTCTACGTCAACCCCCAGATCCGCTACCTCTTTGACGACGGGGGATTCGTCTACCTCGACGGCGACCTCGTGCTCAATGCCAACATGGGACCCGCTACCGCCGACGACTACCTCGCGCCAGCCGCCAACACCACCGATACCGAGACTGTCATCCGCACGGCGGACCTGAACCTCCCCGCGGGATCCGCCACCGGGGGGAACTCCGACGTCGCCCCTGCTATCGGCAACAATGCCGTCGTCGTCCAGCGCGTCGCCGCCCTCGCCCCCGGCGTCCACACCATCGCCGTTTCCAACCACAACCAGGGCACCGGCAGCTCCGACCTCTTCATGGCTCTCCAGGTGCGCGCCACCGTCACCGACTGTGCCATCGCCGCCACCGCCGCGGCCAGTGTCCGCAGTGCCAGCAATACCCCCAACGATCCCACCGATGATACCATCGGCGCGGCCATCACCGTGACCCCCATGGGAACGGTCGGTGCCAACTGGGTCGTCACCGGTCCCGCGGGCAGCGCCGCCGTCGGCCGCACCGGTGCCTACGGCACCCCGGTGACCGTCGCCGGCATCCCGATCGCCGAGTTCGCCGCCGGGCCGCTCGTCCTCACCATCGCCGATGCGGCCGACGCCGGCTGCACGACCACCGTCGCCCTCACCGCCCAGCGCATCATCGCCACCAACAACCTCCTCGGCACCAACCTCCCGGTCACCACCATCGGCGACATCGCGGGATCCGGGTGGGTCTTCGATGACGCCGCCCGCACCCTCACCATGAACAACCCCGGTGGCACCGCCCGCTACGTCGTCACCTCCCAGGTGGTCGATCTCTCCGGCCAGCCCGACGTGCAGTTTTCCGGCGACCTCGTGATCAACGACGCCTCCTCCGGGAACGAGCCCGAGGACAGCTTTGTCGCCTTCCTCGTCCTCAGTGGCGACACCGGCAACCCGATCAACCTGATCAGCCGCCACGACACGATCATCGCGGACGGCGTTCTCTCCGACGACGAGCTCGCCCCCGGAGCCGGCAGCTTCACCCGGGATCTCGATTTCGTCATCCCGGCGAGCGCCACTTCTGCCCAGATCATCATCGAGGGCATCAACAACTCCGGTAACGAGACCTTCGTCGTCCAAGGGCTCAGGATCGACACCGCCCCGCCCAGCATCCAAGCTTTCGCCGGGCCGGTGACTTTCAACAACCAGGGAACCGACAACCCTGCCGACGACACCTTCTCGGCTCCCGTGACCATCACGCCCGTCAACATCGGGGCGAGCGCCGGCTGGACGAGCGACGCCACCCCCGCCGCCGGCCTCTACTCGGCGACCCAGCCGGTGATCTTCGGCCCGTTCGCCCCGTTCACTTCACCGCGCACCGTGACGATCAGCGACGCGGCCGTCCCGTCGCGGAACGCCAGCGTCACGCTGACGCTCGAGCCCCTCGTGATCAACGTCGCGGGTCCGACCAACATCGTCCGCGTCGAGAACGGTCCCGGCTTCGCCGACGACACCGTCACGTTCGACCTCGATATCACCAACACCAACGGCGGCCCGCGCTGGACGTCCGATGCCAACGGCGTCACCCCGTCCACGGCACCCTTCGGGATGACGACCTTCACGGTGGCGGCACCGGTCACCCCGGGGCCGATCACCTTCACCATCAGTGACGTCAGCTACGGGGCCACCAACCCGGCCGCCAGCCAGATGGTCACCGTGCAGCTCCCCGGCCGCTACGTCGTCGGCCAGAGCGACCTCTCGGGAAGCCTCGTCGATGTGAACACGTCGCTGACGGTCGGTCCCGCGGCCGAGTGGGTGAGCGACCCGACCGAGCGCACCCTTACCCTCAACAGTGGCGGCGGCGCCCTCCGCATCGTCGAGACCGAGACCCTCGACCTCACCGGCCAAGGTGAGGTCTTCTTCAGCGCCCGCCTCCGGGCGATCGACGCTTCGGTCGGCTCCAACTTCGAGACCGCCGACCGCTTCCGCGCCGAGCTCATCTACACGTGCATCCGAAGTAGTCGTACGCACACCTAATTTAGCAGTAACCTGATACGTCTTATCGGCGTCTAATAAAAATTGAGAAAACTT